>JANNGY010000356.1:0-8397 GCA_031404095.1 Betaproteobacteria bacterium
GGACCCAGTCCGATCAACATCACTCTTGAATCAGTTTTTATAATTGGTTTGTGTGGCGGACTGGGTCCCAGCCTCCGCTGGGACGACGGTGTGCTGAGATAACACCGCGTTGCTGAGCAAGCACCCGCGCGCCTATCCAGCCATTTTTGGCCGGAAAGCCGCGCCGATGCTGGACTTTTGTCGTCGGCCATCATCCGGCTAATGCGTCGCCTGCCGCTGCAAAATGTTGGTGAACTCTTCCATGAAGCTCTCGTAGCGATTGGCGATGCGGTCGATCTCGGCGGTGTAGCGGTTGTAGGCGATCACCGCCGGAATGGCCGCGAACAGGCCGATCGCGGTGGCGATCAGCGCTTCGGCAATGCCCGGTGCGACCTGCGCGAGCGTGGCCTGGGCCACATTTGACAGGCCGCGGAATGCATTCATGATGCCCCACACGGTGCCGAGCAGGCCGATGTACGGGCTGACCGAACCGACCGTGGCGAGGAACGACAGGTGCGATTCGAGGTAATCCATTTCGCGCTGGAATGTCGCCTTCATGGCGCGCCGCGTGCCATCCATCAGCGCGCCGATATCGGCACCGGTGCGGCTCTTGAGCTTCAGGTACTCCTTGAAGCCCGCTTCGAAAATCTTTTCCATGCCGGCCGGTTCGTACTGGCCGGAATTGGCGCGCTGGTAGAGCCCCACCAGGTCGGAGCCGCCCCAGAATTCGCGTTCGAATTCCTCGATCTGCTTTTTTGTCCGGCTGATCGAGAACATCTTGACGAAGATGTACCACCACGACATCAGCGAGGCCATCACCAGGATGGCCATGACGATCTTGACGACGATCGATGCCTGCAAGATCATTTGCAGGATTGCGATATCACTCGATAGATTCAAGCGGTTGCCTCCATTTTCTTGCGCACATCGGCGGGAATTTCAATCGGCTTGAAGCCCTCCGCCGCAACACACGCCACCAGCACCCGCGCCTTCACCAGCACCTCTTCACCACGGCGGATTTCCTGGTGAAAGGTGCAGCGCACCCGGCCCAGGTTTTCGATGGCCACGCTGACGTGGACTGAATCATCCAGCTTCGCCGGCTTAACGAACTCAATCGCGATTTCGGCGACCACCCACAGCATTTTGTATTTGCGCTCGAGCTCGCTGTTGGTGAACCCCAGGTAGCGCAACCACTCGGTGCGGGCGCGCTCGAGGAATTTCAGGTATTGCGCGTGGTACACCATACCGCCGGCGTCGGTATCTTCAAAGTAAATGCGCTGCGGGCAATCAAATGTGAACAGCGGTGTCTGTTGCGCGTTCTTGAGGGAGAGCCTGGCCATGCTAGAACAACTCCGGCGCCAGCACGGCGGCCGGCGCCGCCAGGCCGAAGTGCTGGTAGGCCAGCGCGGTCGCCACGCGGCCACGTGGCGTGCGTTGCAGGTAGCCTTGCTGAATCAGGTAGGGCTCGAGCACGTCTTCGATGGTGTCGCGCTCCTCGCTCAGCGCCGCGGCCAGGTTTTCCACGCCGACCGGGCCGCCGGCAAATTTCTCGATAATCGCCAGCAGCATCTTGCGGTCCATCACATCGAGGCCAATCTGGTCGACGTCGAGCATTTTCAGCGCCGCATCCGCGGTCACTTTGTCGACATGGCCATCGCCCTTCACTTCGGCAAAATCGCGCACCCGCCGCAACAGCCGGTTCGCAATGCGCGGCGTCCCGCGCGAGCGCAGCGCGATTTCCCGGGCGCCGTGGTCATCTACCCGCACTTTCAGCAACTGTGCGGAACGGCCGACGATGAGCTTGAGCTCCTCGGGCGAATAGAATTCCAGCCGCGCGACGATGCCGAAGCGGTCGCGCAGCGGATTGGTCAGCATGCCGGCGCGGGTGGTGGCGCCCACCAGCGTGAAAGGTGGCAGGTCGAGCTTCACCGAGCGCGCCGCCGGGCCTTCGCCGATCATGATGTCGATCTGGTAATCCTCGAGCGCGGGATAAAGGATTTCTTCCACCACCGGGCTCAGGCGATGGATTTCGTCGATGAACAGCACGTCGTTGGGTTCGAGATTGGTCAGCATCGCGGCCAGGTCGCCGGCGCGTTCCAGCACCGGGCCGGAAGTGTGCTTCAGGTTCACACCCATTTCACGCGAAATGATGTGCGCCAGCGTGGTCTTGCCGAGTCCCGGCGGGCCGAACAGCAGGGTGTGATCGAGCGGCTCTTTGCGGGCGCGCGCGGCCTGGATGAAGATCGACAACTGGCCGCGAATCTTTTCCTGGCCAACGTATTCACTGAGCAGCTTGGGGCGGAGTGCCCGCTCCAGCGCTTCTTCCTGCGGGGAGGCCTTGGTACCGGAGATGAGACGGTCTTCCTCGATCATCGGATGATTTTACGCGACCGCTCGCGGTTTTTCCGGTTTCTTGCGGATGAAGAGGGTTTTCTCGACCCGGGCGACGACCTTTCCCGCGGTATCGAGCACCTCGACCGAATAGGTCGGCTCGAACTTTTCACCGCCGGCGGTCTTCTGTTTTACTTCCGCGATTTGCTCGGCCGAGTAACGCAGATCCGCGTAGACCGTGGTCCTTCCCGGCGCAATGAATTCAATCCGCGCCGCCTTGTCCCACACCAGGTAGCTGCCATCGAGCTGGTGCATCATCATGATCATGAAATACGGGTCGGTCATGGTGAACAGCCCGCCGCCGAAATGCGAGCCGACGTAGTTCCGATTGCGCCACCCAAGTTTCATGCGCACGCGCACGTGACGCCAATCCACGGCAATGTACTCAAGGTGAATGCGCATACCGATAAACGGCGGCCAGCAATTCATCAGCAGCCGGAACATGCCCGGCGTGATCCGGAAGCGGCTGTAGAAGCCCTGCTTGCTGGACGACATCAGGATTTCGACAGCAGCTTCAATGCCTGGCGAATGCCGTCGGACACGTTTACCTCTTTCGACAACTGCTTGATGGCGTAGAGCGCTTCCTTGTCGTTGTAACCGAGCGAGATCAGCGCATTGAGAATATCCGCAGCCGATGACGGCGCCGGCGCTTCGCCACCCACTGAAATCCGTACATCGATCTTCAAACGATCCTTCAGTTCCAGCAGCAAGCGTTCCGCGGTCTTTTTGCCGATGCCAGGCACCTTGGTCAGGCGCCCGCTCTCCTGCATCGCCACCGCTTCGGCGAGGTCATTCACACTCATGCCGGACAAAACCGCCAGCCCGACCTTGGGCCCGACCCCGCTCACCTTGAGCAACTGGCGAAAGGTGGCGCGTTCAGCTTCGGTGCCGAAACCGTAGAGCAACTGCGCGTCTTCGCGCACCACCATGTGCGTGAACAGCACGACTTTTTCGCCGAGCTTGGGAAGGTTATAAAACGTGCTCATCGGCACATCGATTTCATAGCCCACGCCGGCAACGTCGACCACGACCTGCGGCGGGTTCTTCTCGAGGAGGGTTCCGGTGATTCGGCCGATCATTTGCTTGGTTCCGAAACATGATTGTTTGATTTGTCATTGCTCAAATGCACCCCCATCCCGGCCTTCCCCCGCACAGCGGGGGAAGGAGTCTTTGTGCCAGCGCCCGCACTCGCTCGATTGGCTCCCTCCCCTGCCAAGGGGAGGGCTGGGGTGGGGTTGGACGCCGCAAGCTGATTCAGCACCTCAAGAATGCGCTCCAGCACGCCGCCCAAGTTTTCAATAACTTCATTGTTCCAGAACCGCAGCACGCAAAAACCTAACGATTCGAGGAACTGCGTCCGCATCGCATCGGCGCCTGCTGCGTCCGCATGCTGCCCGCCGTCGAGTTCAACAATCAGCTTCACTTCAAGGCAGACGAAATCGACGATGTACTTTCCAATGGGTCGTTGCCGCCGGAAGCGAAATCCTTCGATTTGCTTATCGCGAACTCGATACCAGAGTCTTTTTTCTACGTCGGTTGAGTTGCGCCTCAGGAGGCGAGCAGTAGCAACCTGCCGCCGCACCCCCATCCCAACCTTTCCCCGCGTCGCGGAGGAAGGAGTCGACTTGCGAACCGCGTCCCTCATTTCACCAACCTCCCCCCCTTGACCCGATACCCGCGCGTGCTCATCTCACCCAGCAACCCGCCATGCGCATGGCATATCGCGCAGGCCAGCGCATCGGCCGCGTCCGGACTGGGATAACCCGGCAGTTTCAGCAGGCGCTTGACCATTTCCTGCACCTGTTCTTTCTTGGCATGGCCATTGCCGACCACCGCCTGCTTGACCTGTAGCGCAGTGTATTCCGATACCGGCAGATCGCGCGAGACGGCGGCGCAGATCGCCGCGCCGCGCGCCTGCCCGAGCAGCAGGGTCGATTGCGGATTGACATTGACGAATACCTTTTCGACGGCCACTTCGTCGGGGCCGAAACGAGAGATCACTTCCTGCACCGAATTGAGGATATTCTTCAACCGGTCCGGCAGCTCGCCATCGGGTGACTTGATGCAGCCACTGCTCACATAGACCAGGATGGAGCCGGTCTTTTCAATAACGCCATAGCCGGTGACGCGCAATCCGGGATCGAGGCCGAGAATTTTCATTCGAGGTCTTCGCAGACAAGCGCGTACATGCAGGAATCGCGCAGGCCACCGTACGGGTCGCACATGTTGCGGCGCAGGATTCCCTCGAGCGTGAATCCACATCGTTCCGCGACGTTGCGGCTTTTCTGGTTGCGCGGGTCGCTGCAGATTTCGAGGCGTTTCGCCCCCAGTTCCCGCACGGCAAAGTCCACCAGCGCATTCACGGCCTCGCTGCAATAACCCTTTCCCGCCATGGAAGTACGCACCCAGTAGCCGATCTCGAACTTGGGTACGTCCCAGTCAATCGTGTGAAACCCGCCCTTGCCGACCAGGCGCCCGGTTGCCTTCTCGTGCCATTGAAAATCGAGCAAGTCGCGGCTGTACCACTTTGCCTGGGCGGTTGCGTGAAATTCGATGGAGCTTTCCAGTCTGGGCTCGGGATGCACCCAAGGCATCCACGGTTTGAGCTCGTTCAAAGACTCGAGCACGGCTTCAAAAGCCTCCGGCCCGTCACCTGACTTGGCGGCACGCAGTATCATGCGCGCGGTCTCGATTTTCTCGGGAATGTCCAGCAGCAATGCACGCTGCTTCGCATCCATCAGAGATCCTCGATTACCACCGCCGTGCCCGACACCGACACCATCACCATGCCGCGTCCGCTGCCGTGAATGATGTAGTCTATGCGCGCGCCGACGATGGCGTTGGCGCCCGACTGTTCGGCGCCCTGCATCGCACCGCGCAGCGCGTTGTCGCGCACCCCGGGAATCACCTTGTGATAGGCGTCGGCAAAGCCGGCCACCGGTTTGTCCGAGACCAGTTGCACTTCAGCGCTGGCCTCACCGGTCACCATGCCGAGGTACTTGCTGATGCGCTTGCCTTCGATGTTGTCGGTGGTGGTAATCAGGACGGCCATGGGTTCCTCAACTTTCGTCCATGACGGCCGACGTGTAGACATCCTGCACGTCGTCCAGTGATTCGATCGCATCGAGCAGTTTTTGCATCTTCACGGCATCGTCGCCGCCCAGCGCGGTTTCGTTGGTGGATTTCATCGTGACCTCGCCGAATTCCGCCTTGAAGCCCGCCTTCTCCAGCGCCGCTTTCACGTTCGAAAATTCATAAGGCCCGGTGACGACTTCGAGCGAACCATCGTCGTTGCTCACCACATCTTCCGCGCCGGCTTCGAGTGCTGCTTCCATGAGCTTGTCTTCGTTGGTGCCGGGGGCAAACAGCAGTGTGCCGCAATGCTTGAACAGGAACGCGACCGAGCCGTCGGTGCCCATGTTGCCGCCGAATTTGGAAAAGGCATGGCGTACTTCCGCCACGGTGCGCACCCGGTTGTCGGTCATGCAATCGACCATCACAGCGGCACCCGCAATGCCGTAGCCCTCGTAGCGAATTTCTTCGTAATTTACGCCCTCCAGCTCGCCGCTGCCGCGCTTGATGGCGCGCTCGACGGTATCTTTCGGCATGTTGTTTTCATAGGCCTTGTCCGTCGCCAGGCGCAGGCGCGGATTCGCGCCTGAATCGCTGCCGCCCATGCGCGAGGCAACGGTGATTTCCTTGATGAGGCGCGTGAAGATCTTGCCGCGCTTGGCGTCCTGGCGACCTTTGCGGTGCTGGATGTTCGCCCATTTGCTATGTCCCGCCATGTTTGCTTCTTCTTTCTGCGATTACGGCCAGTCGCTTGCGGGGGCGGCGTTGCAACTGTGCGCGGAACTCGTTGTTACCAATAACGGTAACGTCCTCGTTCCGTGCTCGTTGCGCCTTGCCCTCGCGGCGCTTGATGGCCTTTGCGTCGTTTGTGGATCGGGACTCTTGTCAGTTCCCATTTTAAGAAATTACGGCCTCGTCCGGTGCTCTTCGCGCCTTGCCCACGCTACGCTTGGTGGCCTTTGCGTTGTTTGTGAATCGGGAATTTCGTCAGTTCCCATTCTAAGAAATAACGGCCTCGTCCGGTGCTCGTCGCGCCTTGCCTTTGCGGCGCTCGGGACTCTTTGCGTTGTTTAACTATTGGGACAATGGAGTGTCCCAACAATTTCCAAAATGTAATGTTAACATTCACTCACCCTCCCGCTAAAGCCTAATCAGACACTTGCCATGGCCGACCCGCTATTGATCGCCAAAACCAGCGACAAGTCGCTGACCGAATTGTGCCTGTTGCCGAACATGGCAAACCGGCATGGTTTGATCGCGGGGGCGACCGGGACCGGCAAGACCATCACGCTGCAAGTCCTGGCTGAGGCCTTCTCTTCCATCGGTGTGCCGGTGTTCATGGCCGATGTGAAGGGCGACCTGACCGGCATCTCCCAGCCCGGCAAGCCCAATGCGAAGATTGACGAGCGCGTCCAGTTGCTCAAGCTCGAGCACACTGTTGCCGCCTGTCCGGTGACGCTGTGGGATGTGTTCGGCGAGCAGGGCCACCCGGTGCGCGCGACCATCTCCGAAATGGGGCCGGTGCTGCTGGCGCGCATATTCAACCTGAACGACACCCAGTCCGGCGTGCTGACGCTAGCCTTCAAGATTGCCGATGACAACGGCCTGTTGCTGCTTGACCTGAAGGACCTGCGATCGCTGCTCTCCTGGGTCGGGGAAAACGCCAGCCAGTTCACTACCGATTACGGCAATATTTCGCCGGCCAGCATCGGTGCCATCCAGCGCGGCCTGCTGACGCTGGAACAACAAGGCGGCGACCGGTTTTTCGGCGAGCCGGCACTGGCCCTCGACGACCTGATGCAAACCGACGACGGCAAGGGCATCATCAATATCCTCGCCGCCGACAAGCTGCTTTCCAGTCCGCGCCTGTATTCGACCTTCCTGCTGTGGCTGCTCTCCGAGCTGTACGAGAACCTGCCCGAGGTAGGTGATCGCGACAAACCGAAGCTGGTGTTTTTCTTCGACGAAGCGCACCTGCTGTTCAACGAGTCGCCGCGCGAATTGCTGGAAAAAATTGAACAGGTGGTGCGGCTGGTCCGCTCCAAGGGCGTGGGCGTGTACTTCGTCACGCAGAACCCGCTGGACATTCCCGATACCGTGCTCGGGCAACTGGGCAATCGCGTGCAGCACGCGCTGCGCGCCTACACGCCGCGCGACCAGAAGGCGGTGCTGGCCGCGGCCGAGACCTTTCGCGCCAATCCCAAAATCAAGGTGGCGCAAGTCATTACCGAACTCGGCGTCGGCGAGGCGCTGGTGTCACTGCTCGATGAAAAAGGACGCCCGACGATTGTCGAGCGCGCCTTTGTTCTCCCGCCGAAATCGCAGATCGGCCCGATCACCCCCGAACAGCGCAAGTTGCTGCGACAGAATTCGCTGGTCGCGGGCCAGTACGAGAAGGCCGTCGATCGCGAGTCGGCGTTCGAGAAACTAAAGGCGCGGCGCGGCGACGCGGCAACGCCCGCCCCCGAAGCCGGTAGCGGCGGCGCATCGGGTGGTGGACTGGGCAGCATTCTGGACAAGATTGGCATTCCCTCCGGGGGCGCGTCCAAGCGTGAAGGCGTGGTCGAGGCCGCCATGAAAAGTGCTGCGAGGGCGATGGCATCGGAGGCGGGGCGCCGCATCATGCGCGGCGTGCTGGGCTCGATCCTGGGTGGCCGCAAGTAAAAAACAATTCTTGGGGGGATCGGAACATGGCAAAACGAGTGCCGGGTGAGCGTCGCAAGGAAATCCTGCAGACCCTCGCCCACATGCTGGAAAGCCCCAAGGGCCTGAAGATCACCACCGCATCGCTGGCGGGGAAACTCGATGTCTCGGAGGCAGCGCTCTACCGTCATTTCGCCAGCAAGGCGCAGATGTTCGAAGGGCTGATCGAATTCATCGAAGAGACGGTGTTTTCACTGGTGAACAAGATCCAGAGTGAAGAAACCAACGGCATCAAGCAGGTCGAGGGCATCG
>JANNGY010000357.1:0-2469 GCA_031404095.1 Betaproteobacteria bacterium
CATCAAGGCCGAGCTGCTGCCGCGCTACCCCAATGTCGACGACGTGGTGCCGCTGGCGCATGGCTACGGCTGTGGTGTGGCGATTGATGCGCCGGATGCGATCGTGCCGATTCGCACCTTGCGCAATATCAGCCTGAACCCGAACTTCGGCGGCGAAATCATGGTCATCAGCCTGGGCTGCGAGAAGTTGCAGCCGGAACGCTTGCTGCCGCCGGGGTCGATCAAGGTGGTCGATATACGCAACACACCGGAGGCCACGCTCGACGTGGTGTGCCTGCAGGACGATGCGCATGTCGGCTTCATGTCGATGATCGATTCGATCATGCGCCAGGCCGAAGTCCATTTGCAGCGACTCAACGCGCGCCGGCGCGAGCCAGTGCCCGCCAGCGAACTGGTGGTCGGCGTGCAATGCGGCGGCAGCGACGCTTTCTCGGGCGTCACCGCCAATCCGGCCGTCGGCTTCTGCACCGACCTGCTGGTGCGCGCCGGCGCCAGCGTGATGTTTTCCGAAACCACCGAAGTGCGCGACGGCATCGATCAACTGACCTCACGCGCGGCAACACCGGAAGTGGCCGCGGCCATGATCCGCGAAATGGCCTGGTATGACGCCTACCTGAAACGCGGCAACGTGGATCGCAGTGCCAACACCACGCCCGGCAACAAGAAGGGCGGCCTGTCCAACATCGTCGAGAAAGCGATGGGATCGATCGTCAAATCCGGGTCGGCGCAAATTACCGGCGTACTCGCGCCGGGTGAAAAACTGGCGCAGAAAGGCCTGACCTTCGCCGCCACACCGGCCAGCGACTTCATTTGCGGCACCCTGCAACTGGCGGCCGGCATGAACCTGCACGTATTCACCACCGGGCGCGGAACACCCTACGGCCTGGCCGCGGTGCCGGTCATCAAAGTGGCGACGCGCACCGATCTCGCCCGCCGTTGGCACGACCTGATGGACGTGAACGCCGGCCGCATCGCCGACGGCGACGCCACGATCGAAGAAGTCGGCTGGGAATTATTCCGGCTGATGCTGGACGTCGCCAGCGGCCGCAAGGAGACCTGGGCCGAAAAATGGAAACTGCACAACGCCTTGGTGCTGTTCAATCCGGCGCCGGTGACCTGACGCAGGCACCACAAACGAAAAAACAATGTCGAGATGTTGGCCGCGCAATTCAACGAGTAGGTCAGGTTGCCGCAGGCTACCTGACGATTCATGAATCCCCGCGCGACGCTGTCGGATAGCCTGTAGCAACCCGACCTGCGGCCTGCCGGAACGTCTCGAAACCTCAAAAAATTGTCATTCCCGCGAACGCGGGGATCCAATTTTCTACGCACATCAATATTTTACGAAAAATGGATTCCCGCGCGGGCGACTGCCCGGTCTATCCTGAGCCCGTCGAAGGGCGGGAATGACGGGTTTTTTCGATCCTTGTCTTGACTCAAGCACTGGCGAGGTGTTTCAGGCACAAATGGCTGAAACACCGCGCGGAATGGCGTTCTGCGAAAAATTGTGCCGTAAAACGCAGCACGACGCATCTAATCGCATCGGTTCAGGCGCGCTCTGAACCGCCTGACCTCAGGCAAGCCCCGCCAGAAAACTTGCAATCGCCGAGCGCGCCTCCGGTTCGTTCAACGTGGGTGCATGGCCACGGCGGGCGACGTGCTTCGCGACCAACTGCGGTAACCGCTCTGCCATCTTGTCCACCGTGTCGGCGGACAGGATGTCGGAGATCTCGCCGCGTATGACCAGCAGGGGTTTGCTGCCAATTTTTTCGAACAGGGGCCAGAGATTCGGCGCCGCCGTGCCGCTCGAAAATCCCTGGGCAATCGCCGGATCGTAATTGAGGACCGGCGTCGTTCCTTCCTGCACATAGACCTCGCGCGCCATGGCCTGCCAGTCCTTGAACTGGTAATCGGGAAAGGCAACGCCGTTGATATGGGCGGCCTGTTCTGCGGCCGCATCCCAGTCGCGCGGCGGCGCGGTCTTGCCGACGTAACTGGCGATGCGTGCCAGGCCGCGCGCGTCCACTTCCGGGCCAACGTCATTCAGGACCACGGCGCTTATTCGATCGGCGGCGGTGGCCATCAGGAACATGGCCATCAATCCGCCGAGCGACGTGCCGATCACCACCACGCGGGCGATGCCGAGCAAATCCAGCAAGGTGAGCATGTCCTGCACATAGCGCACGGGATGGTAGTGGGTGGGATCGGTGTCGCGTTCGGAACGGCCGCGGCCGCGCTGGTCGGGGCAAATGACGCGATGGGTTTTCTGCAGTTCGTCGGCAAGCGCGGCAAAGTCCTTGCTGTTGCGCGTGAGCCCGGGCAAGCAAAGAACCACCGGGGAATCCTTCGCGGGACCGGGATAGTCGCGCGCATAAAGTCGCAGGCCATCATCGCTCCGGTAAAACACATCGACATAGTTCATCACAGCGCCCTTAAGCAATTAGAATGAGACATCCTTGAAATCTGCGG
>JANNGY010000358.1:0-31314 GCA_031404095.1 Betaproteobacteria bacterium
TGGCGATTAAACATGTTGAATATTTGTCCCGCCCCCGCGAAGGCGGGGGTCCAAGTTTCGTGGGGCGAAAGAATAAAACTTGGGTCCCCGCCTTCGCGGGGAAAGGGCAACTTCTTACCCTATCTAGTCGCCACATCAATATTAACTCCGTCGTCCCAGCGTAGGCTGGGAGGGGCTGGCCATATCGGGCCACCCAGTCCGATCCAAGTTCTTGAATATATGAACGGACTGGATTCCAGCCTACGCTGGAATGACGAAGTTTTTTGGTTTCGAGAAGTTCCCCTATGAGCCCGGTCCTGCAAGTCGACAACCTGCGAACGCATTTCTTCACCAAGGCCGGCGTGGTGAAGGCGGTCGATGATGTGTCGTTGTCGATCGACAAGGGACAGATCCTTGGCCTGGTCGGCGAGTCGGGGTCGGGGAAATCCATGACCGGTTATTCGATCATGGGCCTGATCGATCCGCCGGGTCGCGTCATTGAAGGGCGCATCGTACTGAATGGCCAGGACGTCACGACCTATAGCGGCGAGCAATGGCGATCTCTGCGCGGCAACCGCGTGGCGATGATCTTCCAGGACCCGATGATGACGTTGAACCCGGTCCTGCGCATCGACACACAAATGATCGAAGCTATCACCGCACACCAAAAAATTTCCCGGGAGGCGGCGCGGGCGCGATGCCGCGATGCACTGACGCAAGTGGGCATTCCTTCGCCCGATGAGCGCCTGCTGGCCTATCCCCACCAATTCTCGGGTGGCATGCGCCAGCGGGTGGCCATTGCCATCGCGTTGCTGAACAAGCCCGATCTCATTATCTGCGATGAACCGACCACCGCGCTCGACGTCACCATCCAGGGCCAGATCCTGTTCGAGATGCAGAAGCTGTGCCGTGAATCCGGCACGGCGCTGATGTGGATTACCCATGATCTTTCGGTCGTCGCCGGGCTCGCCGACAGCGTGGCGGTAATGTACGCCGGCAAGGTCGTCGAGCAAGGGCCGACCGGTGAGTTGCTCGATCATCCGCTGCACCCGTACACGCGCGGCTTGCTTGATTCGGTGCCGAGCCGCAACGTCAAGGGCAAGCCACTGAAGCAGATTCCCGGGATGACGCCGTCGCTACTGCGAATTGGCGCCGGTTGCGCTTTCCGCGAACGTTGCCCGCGTCGTGCCCTCGAATGTGAGGCCGCGCCGGCGTTCGCCCGTCCTGGCGGCAACGAATCTCGCCAGGTGCGCTGTTTTCATCCGCACTTTGAATCGGCGAACGAAGCGGGCGTGGTAACTGCCGCATGAGCGCGCCCTTGCTCGAAATGAAACAGGTGACGAAGCGCTTCGAGAAAAAACTCGACGTGGCCGGGCGGCTTGCGCGCGCGCTGGGTGCAAGCCTGCATGAAGAAACCGTGCATGCCGTCGATCGCGTCGACCTGACGATACGCAAAGGCGAGGTGGTCGGGCTGGTGGGTGAATCGGGTTGCGGCAAATCGACGCTTGGGCGAGTGGTGGTCGGCCTGCATCAGCAGAGCGAAGGCGAGAAATTCTGGCGCGGCCAGAACGTGGCATTAATGACGCCCGCCGAAAAACGCGCCATGCAACTCGAGGCGCAGATGATCTTCCAGGATCCGTACGCCTCGCTCAATCCCCGCTTCCGGGTGGAGGACATCATCGGCGAAGCGCCGGTGGTGCACGGCATCGTCGGCGCACAAGACAAGGCCGCCTATGTGGCCGAGGTGATGCAACGCGTCGGGCTGGATCCCGCACTGTCACGCCGCTTTCCGCACCAGTTCTCCGGCGGGCAGCGCGCGCGCATCGGCATCGCCCGGGCGCTGGCGGTGAAGCCGAATTTCCTGGTCTGCGATGAGGCGGTCGCGGCGCTTGATGTCTCGATCCAGGCGCAGGTGCTGAATCTGTTCATCCGCCTGCGCGAAGAACTGGATCTCACCTATCTTTTCATCAGCCACGACCTGGGTGTGGTGCGCCATCTGTCCGATCGCGTCGTCATCATGTATCTGGGGCGAGTCGTGGAAACGGCGCCCGCCAATGAGCTGTTTGCGACGCCCAGCCATCCCTATACCCGGGGCTTGCTCGCGGAAGTGCCGACGCTGGCGGTGCGCAAGAAAGACTTCGTGGCGATCAGGGGCGAAATCCCGTCTCCGCTCAATCCGCCGACCGGTTGCCATTTTCACCCGCGTTGCCCGCACGCGGGATCGGTTGCCGGCGACCGCTGCAAAACCGAGCAGCCGGTGCTCAAGGAAATCGCCGTGAATCGCTATTCGGCGTGCCACCTGAATCCATGAGATTGCCGCTGAACCTTTTAGCCCTTTAGAATCGACTATCGAAAGCTGAACATCATGCCGTCACCAACAAGTTTCCCGTTTGAGGCCTTCACCGTCACGCCGCCCCGCGGTGCTCACGAGCATGTGGTGCCGGTGATATTCGATTCGCCGCACAGTGGTACCACCTACCCGGCGGATTTCGATACGGTGGTGCCGCGGTTGGTGCTGCGACGCGCCGAGGACACGCACGTCGAGGCCCTGTACGCCGCCGCACCCGACGCCGGGTCAACACTGATCGCCGCCAATTTTCCACGCAGCTACATCGACGCCAACCGCTCGTTGCTCGATATCGATGCCGCGTTGCTTGACAGCGCCTGGCCCGGGCCGATCAACACCAGCCGGAAAACCGAACGCGGCATTGGCCTGGTATGGCGGCTGCTTGATACCGGCGAAGCCATCTACACGCGCAAGCTGACCGTTGCCGAAGTGCAGGCGCGAATTTCCACTTGCTATGCGCCGTATCACAAGGCGGTGCGCGACGCCATCAATGCGGCCCACAAGCACTACGGTGCGGTCTGGCATGTCAACTGCCACTCAATGCCGGCAACGTCATCGGTCATATCCGAGGAGGGCCCGGGTGTGGCGCGCGCGGATTTCGTGCTCGGAGACCGCGACGGCAGCAGCTGCGCACCCGAATTCACCGCCTTTGTCGCCCAGACCTTGCGCGGCATGCGCTACGACGTGCGCGTCAACGACCCTTACAAGGGAGTCGAGCTGGTGCGCGCCTATTCCGACCCGGCCGAACACAAGCACTCCCTGCAGGTTGAAGTGAATCGCAAGCTCTATATGGACGAAGACAGCCGTGAAAGAAATGCGGGCTTCGCCGGTCTGCAGGCGAACTTGACACGCCTCATTACCGCCATCGGACAATTCGCGCGCGAGCACATGCCGGCGCACGCACACCATCACGATTGCGGACACGACCATCACCATCATGACCACCACGGCCACCACGATGACCACAAGCGCCATGGCCACTAAGTCCGCCACCGCCGTTGGCGCCTCGCCCTATGCGGTCGAGCTGTCGGCGCCGGATATTTCACCCTATCGCCACGGCAATACCGGCGTCGACTACATCACCACTTTCGACTCCGGAAAAGCGGGCCCGCATATCATGGTGAATGCCATCACCCACGGCAACGAAATCTGCGGGGCACTCGCGGTGGACCGGTTGTTCAAAACCGGCGTGCGTCCGACACGCGGAAAACTCAGCCTGTCGTTCGCCAATGTGGAGGCCTTCCGCCGTTTCGACACGCTGCGGCCGCATGCCAGCCGCTTCGTGGATGAGGACTTCAATCGGGTGTGGACGCCGGCAACGCTTGAGGGTCCACGCCAGTCGGTGGAATTGACGAGGGCGCGCGCCATGCGTGCCATCATCGACCAGGTCGATTTCCTGCTCGACATCCACTCGATGCACGATCCGCACGGCCCGGTCATGATTTCCGGACCGCTGGCAAAGGGCATTGAATTGTCCCGGCGCGTCGGTGTTCCTGAATTTGTCGTTGCCGACGTCGGACACGCCAACGGTACGCGAATGCGTGACTACGGCGGCTTCGGCGACCCGTCATCCCTTAAAGCTGCGTTGCTGGTCGAGTGCGGCCAGCACTGGGAACGCGCGAGTGAGCAATTGGCCTGGCAAACTTCATGGCGATTCCTGCAAACGCTGGACGTGGTCGATCACGAGGTGGCGGCGGCGCACATCGACGCTGCGCCGGCTTCCGTACAAAAGATTGTCCGCGTCACCGATGCCCTGATCGCGGGGTCGCTCGACTACAAATTTGCGGAAGGCCTCAAGGGGCTATCGATTGTGCCGCGGAAAGGCGATCTCATCGCCCGCGATGCCGGCGTGCGGGTGCTGGCCCCGTACGACAATTGTGTGCTTATCATGCCGACGCTGGTGCATGTTAAACCCGGGCTGACCGCGGTTCGCATCGGGCGCCTTGAATAGCCCGCCGATCGGGGCGCGCCACGAGCAATTGGTTCAAGCTCGTGGCGCGGCGGCCCACTCTTCACGGGTCACGCGAAAGACCAGGAACGGCTTGACGCCCGGCTCATCGCGAAATGCGAGGTGCGTCATGCCGGTCTTGCGAAAGCAAGACTTCTCCAGCACGCGGTGCGAGGCTTTGTTTTCCTTTAGCGCGGTGGTGGTCAGGCTCGGCAGATTTAGCCAGTCGAAGGCGACGGCCTCCATGCACTGCACCGCTTCGGTCGCGTAGCCGCGTCCCCAGTACTTGTGCCCGAGCCAATAGCCGAGTGCGCCGAATTTTCCCGGCCGCGGCCGGAGTGAAATAGCCCCCATCAACTCGTCGTCCGGCTGTCGGGTGATAGCAAAAATGTATTCTGTGCCGGCCTTTGCCAGGTCGCGGTGTGTCGCGATCCACTGCGCGGCAAGGCCATCGGGATAGGGGTGCGGCACCAGCGCGAGCGTCCTGGCCACTTTCCAGTCACCCGCCAGTCGCTGCACCAGCGCGGCGTCTTCGGCCGTGAAGGGGCGAAGGGCGATGCGATTGGTCTCAATGCGAAACATGTCACGCCTACTGTGCGGTTCCCTCGCCCTTGGCCGCGGGGCGAATACCGAGCTGTTTCAGTTTGCGGTACAAGTGCGTGCGCTCCAGCCCGACCCGGTCCGCCACGCGCGACATGTTGCCCTCTTCACGGCGAATGTGGTGAAGAAAGTACTGGTACTCGAATCGCTCGCGGGCTTCGCGCAACGGCAGGTCGAAGGGTATCCGCGTGTGCGTGTCACGACCATCCGTGTGATCGAGGCCGAATTCCCGCGAAATTCGCGCCACATCTTCGGCCGTGATTTCGCTGGTCAGGCTGGTCAGCGCCAGGGTCTTGATGGCGTTCTGCAACACTGGCAGGTTGCCGGGCCAGTCGAGATTGCGCAAGGCGTTGAGCGCGCCCACGCTCATTTGGCGCAGCGGGCAATCATTGGCTTCCACCAATTGCAGCAGGACGGTGCTGGCCAGCTCCGGGATATCCTCGGGGTGCTCGCGAAGACTGGGAATGCGCAGCGTCACGCCCGAGATCTGCGCGAGCAGGCCGGCGTCGAAATCACCGCTGTCGGTCAATGGCAGCAGGGGTTGCGTGCTGGCCGTCACCAGGCGCACGTTGAACTTGTCGAGTTTGCCAATGAGTTGCAGCAGGCCCTTTTGCTCCTGTTTGGTCAGGCGTTCCACCTGGTCGATGAATAGCACGCCGTCGCGGGCATCGGCGAGTGGTGTGAATGGATTATCGGCCAGCCAGCCGTGGTCGGGCAATTGGATCCACACGGTATTGCGCTGATGCACCATGCGCGCCACCAGTTCGAATCCGCATCCCGGCTCCCCGGTCAGCAACAGCGGGCTCTTCAGGCGGCTGATCTGCTCCAGGCGCTGGCGGAGTTCAACGATTACCTTCGCTCGCCCGAGGTGACCGAAGGCGAGTCCCGCCTTGGGGAGCACCTTGCCGCCCGCCAGCGCCTTGCTCACGGTGGCAACGAGTTTCGGCAGGCTGATTGGCTTTTCCAGGAAATCAAAGGCGCCGATGCGCGTGGCCTCGATCGCCGATTCGATGGTGCCATGCCCCGACATCATCACCACAGGCATGGTCAGCTGGCCGGAGACCGCCCATTCCTTGAGCAGGGTGATGCCATCCATGTCCGGCATCCAGATGTCGAGCAGCACCAGGTCCGGCCGCGCCTCGCGACGCTGTGCTCGTGCGACGGCGGCATTCTCCGCGAGCCTTACGTTATAGCCTTCGTCCTTGAGTATTTCGGAAAGCAATTCGCGAATTCCGATTTCATCGTCTACGACCAAAATGTTGTTTGCTGTCATGCTGGCTCCAATGCTGCTTTCATCATACGTCCAAGTCCGGTTCGGCGCTGCCCTGTTCGACCGATCGTTCCGCGCCGATCATGGGCAGTAATACTTCGACGCGCGCGCCGTGCGGCTTCGCGTTGGCGATCGCAACGTGGCCGCCGTGTTCGTCGATAATTTTCTTTACGATCGCCAGCCCGAGGCCGGTGCCCTTGGACTTGGTCGTCACGTAGGGCTCGAATATGCGTTCACGCATGTCGTCGCGCACGCCGCTGCCGTTATCCTCGATCACCAGTTTGGCGACACCGTCGGCAACGCTGGTTTCAATCAACAACCGGGCACCCTCCGTGCCGGTCATGGCATCAAGCCCATTCTGTACCAGGTTGTGTATGACCTGACGCAGCAGCGATGCGTCGGCCAGAATGGCCGGCATATCCACGCCCAGCCGAAGCTCAATCGCCACCCCCATGGACTCATACAAGACCAACACGTCGCGGATCAGGTCGTTCAGCAAGACTTCGGCGGACACCAGTCGTGAACTCCGCGAATAAAGACTGAAGTCATCCACCATGCCTTTCAACGCCCCGACCTGTGCGACGATGGTGTTGGTTGCGCGTAACAGCATTTCCTGATCCTCTTTCGGCAGTTTCCCGGAAAGCTTGTGCTGCAGGCGCTCAGCGGAAAGCTGAATCGGCGTCAGGGGGTTCTTTATTTCATGGGCCAGCCGGCGGGCGACCTCGCCCCAGGCGGCGTCGCGCTGCGCCTGAATCAGGCCGGTGATGTCATCGAATACCAGCACAAATCCGGAATCAATGGTCGCGGGCAGCTTGGTGCCACGCACCAGCAGGGTGCGTTTGCCATTCGGCCCCTCGTAGCTGATTTGCCGTTCCCAGGGCTTGTCGCGCGACGTCGACATATGCGCGACCAGGCCTTCAACCAGCGGTGCTGCCATCGGCAGAACCGTTCCCCAGTCCGATAGTTTGACGCCCTTCAGCAATGGCTGCGACAGGCCGAGCATTTCTTCCGCAATACGATTGATGGTCTTTGCATACAGCCGCTCATCCAGCGTCAGCACGCCGGAGGTAAGGTTGCCGAGGATCGATTCAAGATAGGTCTTGCTGTGTTCCAACTCCTGCTGTTTGCGCGCCACCACCTCCGAGGCTTCCGCCAGCTGCCGGGTCATGGTGTTGAAGGACTGGGTCAACACGCCGAATTCGTCGCGACTTTTCACCGGATTCAATTTGCTGAAATCGCCCTTGGCGATTGCCCGGGTCGATTCCGCCAGCGCCGATAGCGGCTCGGCGAGGCGCTCGGACAGGAGAAAGGACAGTGAAATTGCCGAAAACAGCGTGAGCACCATTGCCAATGTCAGCGTCAGCTCGAACAGCTGTTTCAGTCCCTGCCGTTGCAGGCCCAGCTGCTGATAGTCGCGGATGCCGGCTTCGACGCTCTGCGCATCGGCCGCGATGTTTTTCGGTGCCGCTTGCACCACCTGCAATACCCGTGGCGCCTCCAGGGCCACGCGCGGAGCGACCGGCAGCACGACACGCAGATACAGGACCTTGTCCGATAGCGATTCGGCTGACTTGACCGGCACTTTCTGCAGAGCCTCCTTCGATTCTGCCGGCGTCGGCTTGTCGCTGAACAGCCGGGCGCGGGACCCGGCAAGCGCGACCAGCCGGCCATCCGCCGCGAACAGCGTCATTTCTTCAAACCCATATTGCGCGCGTAGCTCATTCAATTTTTCCGCCTCGCCCTCGGCGCTTTCCGCGAGGCGCAGCGAGGCCTCGCGCCCCTTGCGCGCCAGTTCGTTAAGCGAACTCTCGAGCGCGGTCTTGCCCAGATTGAGCGCGCCCTCAAAGGCCTTTTCCACCGGCACATCGAACCAGGAATCGATGGAGCGATTCAGGAACTGCACCGAAATAACGTAGACCAACCCACCCGGTATGACGGCCATTAACGCGAAGACCGCCATCAGCCGCAGCGCCAGCTTCGCACCGAAGACGCGGCCCTTCAGCTTTCGCCACAATGAAAATATCTGGTAAGCGATCAGGGCCAGCAGGCCGACCGTCAACGCGATGCCGATACCGAACAGCCAGGGGTAGTGCTCGCCGAAGAAGGCATTGTTGCTGCTCGCGCGGAACAGCAGTCCGATCAGGGCGATGCCCAGCGCCACGCAGACAAAGATGACGGCGCGAATCATGGCGTGACACTCCAGCGGTGCCACTCCGAAGAGAGGCTCCATTCCTTGGAGGTGATGACGTTCAATTGAAACGGCTTCGGCAGTTGCGACGTGTCAAGGCGGAAACGCAGTGCGGCTTCGTACTTTTCGCCGGGCTTGAGTTGCCCCTTCTCTGCCACCGTCCAGGAGCGGATGCGCGAAATGACCCGACTGACATCGTCGAATGAAGAGACGTTTTGGGAAATCCCGGAGGTCGCAATACGATACTGATCCGTCAACGGCGCATAGGAGATTCGGCGGTCGCGCGTCGCAGAAATTACATTTTGATCCAGCCAGTACCAGCGTCCGCGCGTGAGCTGAAATTCGGCGACGAAGTAGAGCGGTACGCCCTTGCGCACCGCCTCCTGCATCCCGGCGGTGAGCTGAAGCTCAATATCGGCATTGAGCTGATAGCCCTCTTCCGTGGCTTCCAGCCGGGCGGTGCTGATGCTTGCACTTTGGGCGCCCGCCAAGGATGGCAAGAAGAACCATGCACAGGCGAGCAGCGATACGCACTGCTGCCGGGCTTTAACCCGCCTTCTCCAGAAGTGCGTAATAGAATCCGTCGTGAACATGATCGGGGAGAAGTTGGCCATCCGGGAATTGCGCTGTCACGGCGTCGCTGCGCCCCGTTGCTGGTGGCAATTGTGGTTGTAGCTGCAGTTGCCGCGCATTTGGTGTTTTTCGAATGAATTGCTCGACGATCTCGCGATTCTCCATGTGAAAAATCGAGCAAGTGGCATATAGCAATCTACCACCATTGCCGAGGCAATTCCACAGCGCATTCAGCAGCCGGGACTGCTGCCGGGCGAAGGCATGGAGATCGGCTTCGCGTCGAATCCATTTGATGTCGGGATGCCGGCGCACGACGCCGGAGCCCGAACAGGGAACATCGAGCAGAATGCGGTCAAAGGGCTTCCCATCCCACCATGTCTCCGGCTGGCTGGCATCGCCAACCAGCAGCTTGGCGGCCAAGCCCAATCGATCGAGGTTGTCGGCTACCCGGGCCAATCGTCGCTTGTCGTTGTCGAGCGCGAGTAGCTCGACGTTGGCCATTTCCAATAGGTGCCCGGTCTTTCCTCCCGGCGCGGCGCACGCATCCAGTACACGCATTCCGTCGGTCGCGGCAAGGAATCTTGCGGCGTGCTGCGCACCTGCATCCTGCACCGACACCATTCCTTCCTTGAAGCCGGGTATGTCATGCACGGGCACCGGCTTCTCCAGCAGGACCGCCTGCGCTTCGCCCGCCCGTGCCGACATCCCTTGTTCTGCGAGGCGCCGGAGGTATCCGGCAACGTCGGTATGGCGCTCGTTGACTCTCAACCACATCGGCGGCCGATCGCGCGCCGACAAAAGTATGCTTTGCCATTTCAGCGGATGCTGTTTCCTCACGAGTTCGATCCACCACTGCGGGAAATCGTACCGTGCGGTGTCGGCCGCGAATCGCTCGCGGACAAATTTTTCGGGCGCGCGGAGGAAATTCCGCAAGATGGCATTGACCAGGGGTTTGGCGCGCGCGACGCCCATCGACTCGGTGGCTGAAACGGCATGGTCGACGATTGCGTGCGCGGCGGCTTTGGAGAACTGCAACTGGGCCAGGGCCACCAGCAGCAAATGGCGTACCGGCGCATCGCTTACCGGTTGAGACAGCAGCAAGTCCAGCTGTGCCGATAGAAGTCCGTAATGGCGCAGCGTATCAAATGATATGGAATGGATGGCAGCGCGCTCATTCGGTGACAGCGACTTGCGCTTGGACTGCACGGCTTCCAATACGCGGTCAAGGTTCTTCCCGGCGAGCACCTGACCCAGAACGTCGGCGCTCGCCGCCTGGACAGCGGCCATGCCGTTTGCGGCTTCCGGTGTCATATCAGCCGCGTCCCGGCTGCAATGGGCGTTCCATGCAAGAATTCGCTTGCCGACACGCGCTTGCCGCCCGGCTTCTGGACCGTGATCCACTGTAGTTGTTGGTCGCCACATTGCACGGTAACTGTCTGCCGATCGTCGCTCGTCACGGTGCCGGGCAGGGCGCCGGCCGCCGAGCCGTCGACGACCTTCGCGCGCCAGATCTTGATGTGTGCGTCGCTGATCTTCGTTTCGCAGCCGGGAAACGGATCGAAGGCGCGTATGCGGCGCTCAATGACAGCGGCCGGTTGGCGCCAGTCGATCCGTGCCTCTGACTTGTCGATCTTCCGCGCATAGGTTGCGCCATCTGGCGGCTGCGGGTTTGCTTTCAGGGCGGGCAGTGTCTCCAAAGCCTCCACAATGGTCGATGCACCGAGCTCGGTGAGTTTTGCCAGTAATGAGCCGCCGGTTTCATTGGGCGCAATGGGCACCTTTTTCTCCAGCAGGATCGCGCCTGTATCCAGGCCGGCGTCCATCTGCATGATCGTGATTCCCGATTCCGCGTCTCCCGCCTCGATCGCACGCTGTAGCGGCGCGGCTCCCCGCCAGCGCGGCAGAAGCGAACCGTGAATATTCAGGCAGCCCAGCCTGGGAATGTCGAGCACCGCCCGGGGAAGCAATTGTCCATATGCCGCGACAATCATGATATCCGCACCCAGTTCGCGCAGGGTCGCCTGCCATGCGTCGTCCTTGAGCGTAGTCGGCTTGGCAAGCGCCAGCCCCAGTCGTCCGGCCACTTGCGAAACAGCGCTGGAACCGAGTTTCATGCCCCTCCCCGCAGGACGGTCCGGTTGCGTCAGCACCAGACACACCTCATGTCCCGTGCGATGCAAGGCCATCAGCGCGGCGGCAGCGAAATGGGGCGTTCCGGCAAATATGAGTTTCACGATTTGGGGATTCCAAAAGCAAAAACGCCGGCCCCGAAGCCGGCGTTTTGCGTCATCGACGCGGCAATTTCAAGCGCGCGCGGCGACGCGATGGCGCGGCGTGGCAAGTTCGGACTCCCTCTCCAGTTCACGCTGGCGCTTTACCAGTTTATTCTTGATGCGATTGGATTTCAGTGGCGACAGGTACTCGACAAATACCTTGCCGTCGAGATGGTCTATTTCGTGCTGAATGCAAACCGCCAACATGCCTGATGCGTTAATGGTGAATCTTTGCCCGTCGCGGTCCAATGCCGTCACCATTACAGTCTCGGCGCGTTCAACCTTGTCATAAAAGCCGGGAACCGACAGGCAGCCTTCTTCATTTACGGCGGTGCCTTCTTTCTTGATGATTTCCGGATTGATAAACACGCGGAGCTGATTTTTCTCCTCGGAGACATCAATCACCATCATGCGCTTCAATTCGCTGACTTGGGTTGCGGCGAGTCCAACCCCAGGCGCGGCATACATGGTTTCCGCCATATCATCGACCAACCTTTTGATTTTGTTGTCGATTATCTTAACGGGCTCAGCCGCACGGGCGAGGAGGGGATCGGGGTAGATCAGAACGTCCAGAATGGCCATAATTGCTTGCGAATTGAATAAATTAGGTGCAGAATCTTCAGAGACAACTTTAAGTTTGAGGTGCCTCTACTGACTGCCAAGTCTAGTGGAAAGTGCCTCATCTGGCAAATGCGGGTGGCCGCCGCCAGAGATGACGGGCCATCGACGAACCTCTCAATAAGTGAGATCCGCCATGAAGAAAAGCAAGCTCACACTGCTGTTTGTCCTGTTGATCGCGGGATTTGTTCCCCAATCGGGCTGGGCGCAGGCAATACCTGACGCCAAAGCGGAAAAAGCCACGCCCAAAGCAACAACCCAGGCGGCTACCGATGCCTCGCCGCTGACGCTGTCAGACGACGCCCCGTCGATGTATACGGTGGTCAAGGGCGACACGTTGTGGGGAATTTCCGGCCGTTTTCTGAAAGAACCGTGGCGCTGGCCCGAAATCTGGAACATGAATCGTGAACAGGTCAAGGATCCCCATTGGATTTATCCGGGTGATGTCATCCGCTTGTCTTTCGATGCCAGCGGCCGACCCATGTTGTCGGTTGCTTCCGCGGACGGTTCTTCCTCCGGGGCGCTCGGCTCCGGCGGGACGGTGCGATTGGCGCCACAGGTCCGTGTCGATCGGCTGGCATTGGCAATCCCGTCGATTCCATCGCGGGCGATCAGCCCGTTTCTGACGCTTCCGCTGGTGATCGAAGAGGGCGCGCTTTTGAATGCGCCCAAAATAGTCGCGGCGGAAGATGGTCGCGTCATCATTGGTGCAGGCAACACCGCGTATGCGGTTGGCCTGAACCCAAGTTCAGGCATCAAATGGCAGGTATATCGCCCCGGAAAAGCGCTTGTGGATCCCGTGACACAGGAACTGCTGGGCTACGAGGCAATTTACCTGGGTGATTCCCGGGTAAACCGATTCGGCGAGAGTTCCACGCTGGAAATCGTCCGTTCGAATCAGGAAATCAATCGCGGCGACCGGCTAACGCCTACCCTGGAAGCAACACTCCCCTCTTATAGTCCGCGCGCCCCCGAGAAACAGATGAAGGGGGCGGTGGTTTCCGTCATTGGCAGCGTGGAAGATGCCGCACAATATTCCGTCGTCGCCGTGAACCTCGGCAAGCGTGACGGGGTGGAAGTCGGCCACGTATTTGCCACGTTGCAACGCGGCGGCATGGTCAGCACAAAGGATCCGGGCGCGGTAGGCGGCTATAGCTTCGGTTTGGGGGCGGTTTTCTCGCCGGTCACTGTCGAGGGATCGGCTGCAAAATCCGCTGACGGATCGTCGCTGACGGAAGTGAAGTTGCCCGATGAGCGCAATGGGCTGTTGTTTGTTTTCCGGGTGTTCGAGAAAGTCTCTTACGGGTTGGTCATGTCGAGTCGTCGGCCATTGAAGATTGGCGATGTGGTGCAAACCCCGTAACACGCGCAAGCCGATAGTCAAATAACATGCCGGTACCCGCCCCTGGCTCCGAGCCAGAGGCTTGGATTTCGCTTAATTTGATCGCTGGTCTGGGCGGTGAGGGTACACGCCGGCTCTTGCAGCAATTTGGTTCGCCTGGCGCGATCCTGACTCGGACCCCTGCCCAACTCGAGCAGTGGGTCGGCCCGAAAGTTGCGGTTGCAATCTCAAAGGGCGCGCCGGAAGTAGCGTTGGACGCGGCAATCAGCTGGCTGGCAGGTGAAAGCAATCACCTGCTGACGCTTGCGGATAGTGATTATCCGCACCGGCTGCTTGAAATCGCCGATCCTCCGGTAATGCTCTTCATGAAAGGGCGCCGCGAACTATTGCATGCGGCGGAAACCGCGGGCATTGCAATCGTTGGCAGCCGCAACGCAACGCCTGGCGGCTTGCAAACCGCGGAAGCCTTTGCCAAGGCCCTGTCGATGGCGGGGCTGACCATCATTTCCGGTATGGCGCTAGGCATCGATGCCGCCGCACACCGGGGCGGCCTGGATGGAGTGGGATCAACGATCGCCGTGGTCGGAACCGGACTGGACCTCGTCTATCCGGCCCGTAACAAGGCGTTGGCTCGCGAGATCGCCGAAAGCGGGCTCCTTGTTTCTGAGTTTGCAATCGGCACGCCCGCATTGGCGGCAAATTTTCCGCGCCGCAATCGCATCATCAGCGGATTGTCCCGCGGCGTATTGGTCGTTGAGGCGGCGTTGGCTTCGGGTTCGCTCATCACCGCCCGGCAGGCTGGCGAACAGGGACGTGAAGTGTTTGCAATACCCGGCTCGATTCATTCGCCCTTTTCGAAGGGTTGCCATCAGCTGATCAAACAGGGCGCCAAGCTGGTTGATGATGCCGCCGACATACTTGTTGAGCTCAATTTGGCACCCGTAAGCCGTACAATGGCCGCTTCCGGCGCGAATCCCGTTGAACGCGAGGACTGGATTCTAACGGCCATGGGTTACGATCCGGTTACCATCGATTCATTGATCGATCTCACCGGCAAGCCCGCCGAGGAAGTATTGGCGCGCATTACCGAGCTCGAACTTTCCGGCGTGGTGGCGTCGCTTTACGGCGGGAAATTTCAACGGCTGGGGTAGAGAATCAGCGTCAGTTGCTGGAATTTGTACCTAAGCGCCCGTTCCGTCCTGACTGGCAAATTGAGCCGTCGCTTGCGGTAAAAGCGAAACCCTGCTTATCATTTGTCCCCTTTTGCCGATTTTCCGGTCGGCCTCCCACCACATTCATTGAAGATCCGAGTACCTCTATCTATGGGCAAGTCCCTCATCATTGCGGAGAAACCCTCCGTCGCAAACGACATCGCCAAGGCACTGGGCGGCTTCACGAAACAGAAGGATTTCTTTGAGAGCGACAATTACGTGCTCTCTTCGGCCGTCGGCCACCTGGTTGAAATCGGCATGCCGGAGGAGGAGGAGGTCAAACGTGGGAAGTGGACGTTTGCGCAATTGCCGGCGATACCCACGTACTTCCAGTTAAAGGCTATCGAAAGAACGGAAGATCGCCTGAAAGTATTGCAGAAGCTGCTGAAGCGAAAAGACATCGACGGGTTGATCAACGCTTGCGATGCGGGTCGCGAAGGTGAATTGATTTTTCGCTACATCATCCAGTACGCAAAGGCGAAGCAGCCAATCAAGCGCCTGTGGCTGCAATCGATGACGCAGGGTGCGATTCGAGAAGGATTCACCAACCTGGAAGACGGCGTTGTGTACGAGCCCCTGGCCGATGCCGCGGTTTGCCGTTCCGAGTCCGACTGGCTTGTCGGGATCAATGGCACGCGGGCAATGACCGCTTTCAACTCGAAATCAGGCGGCTTTCAGCTTACGACCGTGGGACGGGTTCAAACGCCGACGCTTGCCGTGCTTGTGGAGCGCGAAGAGAAAATAAAGGCGTTCCGGTCCCGGGACTATTGGGAAGTACATGGGTCATTCGCCGCCAGCGCGGGCGATTACCCGGGTCGCTGGTTCGATGAGAAATTCAAAAAGTCCGATGATGAAGCACAAAAGGCGGAGCGCCTGTGGGACGAGAAACGCGCGCGTGCGATTGTCACAAGGTGTCTGGGAAAAACGGGCGTGGCGGAGGAAGAGGCCAAGCCGACGACCCAGGCTTCACCGCTGCTGTTTGATTTGACGTCGTTGCAGCGGGAAGCGAATTCTCGCTTCGGGTTTTCCGCGAAAACCACGTTGGGACTGGCCCAGGCGCTGTACGAGAAGCATAAAGTTCTGACCTATCCGCGAACCGATGCGCGCGCGCTGCCGGAAGATTATCTCGACACCGTCAAGGACACATTAAAGATGCTCAAGGACGGTGAATACAATGTATTTGCCAAGAAGATTCTCGATGAAAAATGGGTAAAGCCGAACAAACGGATTTTTGACAACACTAAGATTTCCGATCACTTCGCAATTATTCCCACCCAGCAACCGCCAAAGTCCCTCAATGAAATCGAGGCCAAACTCTACGATTTTGTGGTCAAGCGCTTCCTGGCGGTGTTCTATCCAAGCGCGGAATTCCTGCAAACGACGCGGATTACCCGTGTCGAAGGCGAAGCGTTCAAGTCAGAGGGAAAGGTCCTGGTAAATCCAGGCTGGCTGGCCATTTACGGCCGTGAAATTGACGACGAAAGTAGCACGCTGGCAGCCATCAAGCCCAAGGAAAAAGTGCAGGCCGTCGAGGTTAATGCTGTCGCCAACCAAACGAAGCCGCCGGCGAGATTTACGGAGGCGACTTTGCTGTCCGCAATGGAGGGCGCCGGCAAGTTGATCGACGATGAGGAACTTCGCGCCGCGATGAAGGAAAAGGGCTTGGGTACCCCCGCGACTCGCGCGGCCATCATCGAGGGATTGCTGTTCGAAAAATATATTTATCGCGAGGGGCGCGAACTGATTCCGACCGCAAAGGCGACCTCACTTATGATCGCCTTACATGGGTTGGGCATTCCCGAGCTTTATTCGCCGGAGTTGACGGCCGAATGGGAACAAAAACTCGCGTTGATGCAGCAGGGCAAGTTGTCACGAAAAAAATTCATGGCCGAAATCATATCAATGACCGAGCACATTGTTGCGCAAGCGAAGAATTTCGAACATGACACCATTCCGGGCGATTTTGGCGCCATCGCCGTTGCTTGTCCGAAGTGTGGCGGCGAGGTTCATGAGAATTACAAGAAATTCCAGTGCCAGGCCTGCGAGTTTGCCTTTTGGAAAATTCTCGCTGGACGCCAGTTGGAGATTCATGAAGCCGAGGCGCTCATTGAGAAAAGGGAAATTGGTCCGCTCGACGGATTTCGCAGTCGCCAGGGGCGCCTTTTTTCAGCAAATCTCGTGCTTAACAAAGACTTTGCGATTGAGTTTTCCTGGGGTGACGCGACGAACGACGAAGATGGCGTTGGTCCTGACTTTACCGGCCAAGAGTCACTGGGACCCTGTCCAAAGTGTCAGTCCCAGGTATTTGAGACCCCCAATGCTTATACCTGCGAAAAGGCCGTTGGCGCGGCGCGGACTTGTGACTTCCGGTCGGGGCGAACGATTCTCAAGCGTCCGATCGCCCGCGAAGAAATGAAAAAATTGCTGGAAACGGGCAAGTCGCCCTTGCTGGAAAAATTCATATCAAAGAAAGGCCGGCCCTTTTCTGCCTATCTGGTCCGGCAAGCGGATGGCAAGATTGGTTTTGAATTCGAGGCGCGTGTCGCAAAAGGTGAGAAAGGGAGCAAAACCTCCGGTGCGGGAACGGCTGCGCTGCGCGTGTTGGGCAATCATCCTGATGATGATCAGGTTGTTTCGATATTCTCGGGGCGTTATGGCCCGTACGTAAAACATGGCGGTACCAATGCAACCATCCCGGACAAGGATAAAGTTGAGTCTCTCAGCCTGGCGGAGGCAATTGACTTATTGCACGAAAAGGTTGGTGCGCCCGCAAAGAAAAAGGCGCCCAAGTCTTCTTCAGCAAAGGCCACCATTGGAAAGACCACTACAAAGGTGCCAACCGCTCGTCGCAAGAAAGTAGCCTAGGCCCCGGGGGGCAAAGTTCCGGGGGGCGGTTGCACCGAGAGCTCTAACCTCTTGCGGAGTGATCTCCTTCGCGCGCCCCACTAACGCCACGAGGGCAAAATACACGGCTGCCCTGTTGTGCGATAGCTGCGCTGTTGGCGGAGCCTGACTGGCGGGCGCGGCTAAACATCAAGATTGTTTACGACAAGCGCATTTGTTTCGATAAATGCCCGACGAGGTTCTACGTCGTCGCCCATGAGCGTCGTAAAGATTTCATCGGCGCCGATCGCGTCTTCGATCTGCACGCGGTGAAGGATGCGCACCTTGGGGTCCATGGTCGTTTCCCACAGTTGCTCCGGGTTCATTTCACCCAATCCCTTGTACCGCTGAATGTGCATACTGTCCTTGGCCTGGCCCAGCAACCATTCGAGCGCTTCACCAAAACTCTTTACCGTCAACCCTCTTTCGCCTCGGCGAATTTCGGCTCCCTCGCGGATGAGTCCATTCAGCATCAGCGCGGTCTTGACAATTTGCTCGTAGTCGCCGGTCTCGATCAGGGTCGAGTCAATCAATGTCTCCCGCGTATTGCCGTGCAGGGTTTTTACACATCTCAGGCGATACGCGTCATGCACCTCATCCTGCTCGACCTTGACGCTAATGGTTGTTGAGCCAACCGCATCACTAAGCCAAACGGCCGCTTTTGCCGCGCTTTCCGCATTGCTAAGATCGATGCGCGGGCAATTCAGAAGACCGCGCAAGACTTCGGGGTCAAGCGTTCGAGAGAGCCGATTTATCACGGCATCCGTCATCAGGAATTCGCTGGCGATGTTTGCAAGCGGAGCGCCTGTAATGACGGCGGCTCCACCGCCCGGGTTTAGTGCCGCATCATTGAGCGCTTTACCCAGTTGCGCGGACTTCAGTTCCAACTCATCCTTTACATAGCGCTCTTCCTTGCCCATTTTTATTTTATATAACGGCGGTTGCGCAATATAAACATAACCGTTTTCCACCAACTGGGGCATCTGGCGGTAGAAAAATGTCAATAGCAGGGTGCGGATATGCGCGCCATCAACGTCCGCGTCCGTCATAATAATGATGCGGTGATAGCGAAGTTTGTCGTGATTAAAATCATCCTTGCCAATTCCGGCGCCGAGCGCAGTGATCAGGGTCGCGATTTGTTCGGAAGATATCACTTTGTCTATGCGCGCTTTTTCAACGTTTAGCACCTTGCCGCGGAGCGGCAGGATCGCCTGGAACTTTCGGTCACGTCCTTGTTTCGCAGACCCCCCCGCCGAATCGCCCTCGACAATATAGATCTCGCATAGGGACGGATCTTTTTCCTGGCAATCCGCCAACTTCCCAGGTAAACCGACACCATCCAGCACGCCCTTTCGACGGGTCAGTTCCCTGGCCTTGCGGGCGGCCTCGCGCGCGCGCGCTGCATCAACGATCTTCCCGCAAATAGTCTTGGCATCAGCCGGGTTTTCCAGGAGGTATTCGGTGAGCTTGGTCGCCACCACCTCGGATACGATAGGTTGTACTTCGGAAGAGACCAATTTGTCTTTGGTCTGCGATGAAAATTTGGGTTCCGGCACCTTGACAGAAAGCACGCAAGTCAGCCCCTCGCGCATATCGTCTCCCGAGGTTTCAACCTTTGCCTTCTTAGCAAATTCGTTTTCTTCGATGAATTTATTAATCACGCGCGTCATGGCCGCGCGCAATCCGGTCAAGTGTGTGCCGCCATCGCGTTGTGGAATATTATTTGTAAAGCATTGCACCGACTCGCCGTAGCTGTCATTCCACTGCATTGATACTTCTACTGTCATTCCTTCCTTTTCGCCGATTGCATGAAAGATCCGCGGGTGCAATACCGTTTTGCTGCGGTTCATGTATTCGACAAACCCCTTTACGCCGCCCGAATATGCAAAATTTTCACTTTTTCCGTTTCGCTGATCGACCAACTCTATCTTCACCCCGTTATTCAGAAATGAGAGTTCGCGCAATCGCTTGGCCAATATCTCGTAATGAAACTCGATGTGAGCAAACGTTTCCTTTGAAGCCATAAAATGAACTTCCGTGCCTCGCTTTTCGGTCATGCCCACGACCGCCAGCGGTGCAACTCTTTCGCCATGTCGAAACTCCATTTGATGGCCTTTGCCATCGCGCCAAATGCGCAGCTTGAGCCATTCCGAAAGCGCATTTACCACCGAGACACCGACACCATGCAAACCACCAGACACTTTGTAAGAGTTCGCATCAAACTTGCCGCCGGCATGTAATTCGGTCATGACGATTTCGGCTGCCGATCTTTTGAATTCGTCATCGTCCTTAATTCCGGTCGGAATGCCGCGCCCATTGTCCATTACGGAAATGGAGTTGTCAGAGTGGATGGTGATTTTGATGTCGTCGCAGTAGCCCGCAAGCGCCTCATCTATAGCGTTGTCGACTACCTCGAACACCATGTGGTGAAGACCGGAACCATCGGAGGTATCACCGATGTACATTCCGGGTCGCTTGCGGACCGCTTCCAGTCCTTTAAGAATCTTGATCGAGTCGGAGTCGTACGCTGCTGCATCTTGCTTCTTCGGTGCTGACATTGCGTTCCTAATCTGATTTTCTGTACCAACACTATCAATCATCCGGCCTCGCCGGATTGCTCTTGTTCCTGCGGCTTCAACTGTTGGGCGGTTGATTGCCCTGGCGAGCAAATGTCCTCCGGCAAATCCGGCGGGCCTCGCGCTGATGCTAGATTCGCATGGGCATCACGACATACTTGAAGTCCTCGCTACCCGGTTGCGTGATCAATGCGCTTGACATGTTTGCTTCGCCAAGCGACAGCAACACATTCTCGTTCGTCAAATGATTGAGCACATCAAGCAGATAGGCAATATTGAATGCGATATCCATGGCTTCCTTGCCGTAATCTATCGGAAGATTCTCCTCTGCCTCTTCCTGCTCGTTATTGCTGCAGATGATGGATAGTGAATCCTTGGTAAACACCAGTCGAACGCCGCGTATCTTATCGTTGGACAAGATCGATGCACGCTGCAAGGCGGATAAGAAGCTTGCGCGATTCATTGCGACATGATTGCTATAGCCGGTAGGTATGACCTTGGTGTAATCGGGAAACTTGCCCTCCACGATCTTGCTGACAATTTCGATACCGGCGAAGGAAAATTTGACCTGGTTTTGATGCATTTGCAGTTGTATCGGATCGTCGCTTTCATCCAGCAGTTTGATCAATTCGAGTACCGTTTTTCGCGGCAGTATCGCTTCGATCTTGCCAACCGGTTCTGGCAATTTGTAGCTTGCCATCGACAGTCGATGGCCATCTGTCGCGACGACTCTCAGAATGTTTCCGTCAGTCGATAGCAAGACACCATTGAGGTAATAGCGAATATCCTGTACCGCCATTGCGAACTGAACAAGACCGAGGACTTTTCTGAATTCCTTTTGCGGAAGAGAAAAGACAGTGGCTTCATCCTTGGCTTCAGCAATTTTCGGAAAATCTGCGGCGGCCAGGGTCTGCAGTGCAAAGCGGCTCTTGCCTGCTTTCACGGTAAGGCGGCTATCCTTGGTCTCGAGCGCAGTATCGGCATCGTGTGGCAAGGCCCTCAGGATGTCCTGCAATTTCTTTGCCCCAACCGTCAGGCTTCCCGGTTTGTGTGCAACATCAAGCTTGGCGCTTGCCCTTATCTGCACTTCCAGATCGGTAGCCAGAAAGTTGACATTGTGTTCGCTCACCTCGACCAGTACGTTGGAAAGTATTGGCAAGGTATGCCTGCGCTCCACGATCCCAGTGACAAACTGCAAAGGCCCCAACAAGGCGCTATTCTTGGCTTTTATAGTAAACATATAATTAAACCTAGTAGTAATAGATAAGTTTGGACCTAACTTACCAACAAGTCCTTTGTTTGTTTTTATTTCAGATACTTAGCATGACTCGAAGCGTACGAATGGAAATGGTTATACCTGTGCACAACGGTGGAAAACCGGGGTCGCAAGCAAGAAAAGCACAAGTAAACTGATTTTATGCACAGAAAACTACGTATTAATTAAAGGGTTATCCACGACTTAGTATCCGGGCAAGACCAGTCCGGTCACTCAGCCTCGAAGTATCTGCACCAACAAGGCATGGTCGCGGGCAATTCCCTGGTCAGCATCGACCAATTGCTGCACCCTGCGGCATGCATGTAGTACGGTGGTGTGATCGCGTCCGCCGAAGGCCTCACCAATTTCCGGTAAAGACATGGGCGTGAGTTCTTTTGCAAGCGCCATTGCAACTTGCCGAGGGCGCGCCAATGAACGAACCCTTTTCTTGGAATACATTTCAGCTACTTTGATCTTGTAGTAGTCCGCAACTGTTTTCTGAATGTTGTCGATTGAAATTTGACGGTTCAATACAGCGAGCAGATCTTTCAATGCGTCCTTTGCTGACGATATGGAAACCGGCAAATTATTAAATCGGGAGAAGGCCAACACACGCTTCAACCCCCCCTCCAACTCCCGAACGTTGGACCTGATGTGTTTGGCGATGAAAAAGGCCACATCTTCGTCAAGCGTCATACCTTCGCTTTCGGCCTTCTTGATCAGGATGGCGACGCGCATCTCCAACTCCGGAGGTTCAACCGAAACGGTCAGGCCCCAACCGAACCGCGAGATCAGCCGATCGTCGATATTGGAGATTTCCTTTGGAAAACGATCGCTCGTCATGACGACCTGTTTTCCTCCTTCGATAAGCGCATTGAACGCGTAGAAGAATTCTTCCTGTGTCCGGGATTTGCCGCCAAAAAACTGAATATCATCGACCAGCAACAGGTCAAGCGTGTGATAAGAGCGCTTGAAGGAATCGAAAGCCTTGTGTTGATATGCCCGCACCACATCGGTGACGAATTGCTCGGCATGGATATAGCGAATATTAGCCGCGGGCTTCTTCGCCAACAGTTGGTTGCCGATCGCCTGAACCAAATGCGTCTTGCCCAATCCGGTGGCGCCATAGACAAAAAGAGGGTTGTAGGCGTGCCCAGGATTTTCAGCAACCTGAATTGCCGCGGCGCGCGCGAACTGATTTGCCTTCCCACCCACAAAATTGGTGAACGTAAATGAAGGATTGACACGGTGTTCCGCAGGGCGCGATCCTGATTTCGCGGAAACCGCCGAGGAACCGCCGCTGATTGGGGTATCGGTGGTATTCAGGCCTTCCGCGGAATCGTCCGTTATCGACGCCAAGTCCGGCGCGCCAATATCCGCCTCCTCAAGGGCAAGATCGACATGAATCGGGCGGGCAAAGTATTTCTCGCCTGCGTGTTCAATTTGCGTCAGTACGCGATCCTTTACCCATTGCAACACGTAGCGATTGGGGGCCACAAGCGTGAAGCTGTCGCCATCTTGTTCCCACCGGAGCGGTTTGATCCAAGTAGTGAACTGATGTTGCGACAGTTCTTGTTTGAACACGTCGACACAGGATGACCAAAACGGATGCATTAAGGGGCCGGAAGGAGAGCAATGGACGGGATTGTCGGGGAATGAAAAAGGCTGCGACGCAGAGCGGGAATTTTACCCGTTTTTGTCTTTCGCGTCCTCACTTGTCCACAAGCGGTCGTCGACCCTATGGGTGGCGAACAGGAAAAACGCGCTGGGTAAACGTTCCGCGGCTACGCTTGGTACAAACGTGAATTTCTTGACTAAGCGTATGAAAAACCACGATAATGCTCAGTTCTTTTGGGTGAGGGCCCAGCGCCCGCACACAATTTCCTTATCATCCCCTTGATTGAGACCCGTTATGAAGCGTACTTATCAGCCCTCAGTGGCCCGCCGCAAGAAAACCCATGGATTCCTGGTCCGCATGAAATCCGCTGGTGGGCGCGCGGTGATCAATGCGCGCCGCGCCAAAGGGCGCGCTCGCATCGCGGTCTAACCAAACGATAAAGCGCGGATTTCGCCATCTGCTCTGTCCAGGCGTCCTCGTTCTCCCCTGCTAAACGGCTGGGACAGACTGATGTATTGGCGGTACTGAAGTCCGGCAAGCGTCTCAAACGAGTATTTTTTGAACTAAGATTTTTACTCGCCCCGCTCGTCGGCGCAAGAAATGATGGCAAGCTTGCGATTTCGGTTCCGAAAAGAATGCTCAGATCATCGGTTGCCCGAAACCGGATCAAGCGCTTGGTGCGCGAGGCATTCAGGCACCATCTTGCCGCTTCTGCGCCACTTCATATGCTCGTGATTTATAAAGCCGGGAACGATGGCAGGTGCGGTGCGGATCGCCGCTCTCTGCGGCGCGAACTGGCAGGTTTGTTTGATGATGCGGCCATCCGAGTGCGGGCGGCTGAAAATCGGGCCATTTGATGTCGCCGCTGGCCCGGGTTTTGGTGTGGGTGGTGCGCGCGTACCAATATTTTCTTAGCCCGTATTTTGGTACACAATGCCGATTCACCCCGACATGCTCACACTATGCGATTGGTGCCCTGAAAAAGCGCGGCGCCTTCTTCGGGGTGTATCTTGCAACGCGGCGCATCCTGCGTTGCCACCCTTGGCAACCGGGCGGACATGATCCCGTGCCATAGCGACGCACACATCTGCGCTTGATACCCGCGAGCAACTCGTCACCCTAATCAGCCTGAGTTTTTTATCGAGAGTCCATGGATACGCAAAGAATAATTTCGCTGGTTGTTTTCATGTTTAGCGGGATGCTTCTTTGGGAGGCTTGGAACAAACACAACCAACCTCCGCCGGCACCCGAGGCAATCGCACAAACCCAGACCAGTAAATCATCGCAACCAGGTACGCCTGGAGGTGTCACCGTCCCGGCGCCGACCGTCCCGTTGGGTGAAGGACTGTCCAGCGCAAAGCAGGGCGCACTTACCGATGAAACGCCGTCGACTGGCAAGCGGGTTTCCGTGACAACCGACACCCTCGCCGTTGAAATCGACACACTCGGCGGAGATGTGCGTCAGGTGACTTTGCTAAAACATATGGCTCACGGAGAAGCGTCCAAGCCATTCAAGCTCATGCAGGATAAAGTGGGCGCTTACTTTATTGCACAATCTGGACTCTTGGGGCCTGGCTTGCCAAATCACACAGCAAACTGGACGGCGCAGTCAGATAATTACGTCTTGGGCGGCGGTGAAAAACTCGAAGTGAAACTGACCCACACCGAGTCCCCGGGATTAACCATACACAAGGTGCTCACATTTACTCGTGGCAGCTACGTGATCGATGTCCGTTACGACATAAAGAATGATACCGGCGGCCCTGTTTCCCCCCACGCTTATTTTCAGTTCTTGCGCGATGGCAATCCACCCGAAGGCGAGAGCGCGGGCAATATGTTCACCGGGGTAGTGACATTTACCGGACCCGCGATCTATACCGACGCCAAGAAGTTTCAGAAGGTTGATTTCTCATCGATCGACAAAAACAAGCAGGACCACATCAAAGAAGCCGCTGATGGCTGGATTGCCATGGTTCAACATTATTTTGTTTCAGCATGGATACCCGGCGACAAAGGTAAGCGTGAGTATTTTAGCAAGAGGGTCAACGACAAACTTTACTCTGCCGGAGTCATTGTGCCGATCGCGACGATCGCGGCAGGCACGAGTGGCGGCTATTCAATGCCGCTTTATGTTGGCCCGCAAGAGCAGGAAAACCTGAAACAACTGGCGCCAGGGTTGGATCTGGTGGTGGACTATGGCTGGTTGACCGTCCTAGCCTATCCCATGTTTGCGGTTTTATCTTGGATAAACAAGATCGTCGGCAACTGGGGTTGGACGATTATCATATTTACGATATTGCTGAAGCTGGTGTTCTTCCCGTTGAACCAGAAAGCCGGTAAATCCATGGCGCATATGAAACATCTGGCGCCGAAGGTCGAAGCCCTGAAGGCACGCTACGGCGACGACAAGCTGAAAATGAACCAGGCCATGATGGAGTTGTACAAGACCGAGAAGATCAATCCTCTAGGCGGCTGTCTGCCGATCTTGATACAAATGCCTTTCCTGATCGCAATGTACTGGGTTTTGCTGGGTGCGGTCGAGCTTCGAAATGCACCTTGGCTGGGATGGATCTCCGACCTTTCGACACCCGATCCATTTTATGTCCTACCGGTGATCATGGGAGCATCCATGATTATCCAGACCAAACTTAACCCGACGCCCCCCGATCCGGTTCAGGCAAAGGTGATGATGTTGATGCCCATCGTTTTTTCAGTAATGTTCTTCTTTTTCCCCGCCGGCCTGGTGCTTTATTGGACGATGCAGAACATTCTGGGCATCGGGCAACAATGGTATATCAACAAGACCACGGCACAATTCGCCGCACCAAAGGCCGCTGTCATTCGAAAATAGCTTTCCAGTTCCCACTAAAAGCCGCCAAATCGGGCGGCTTTTGTCATTATTGGCTATGCTACATTGAGTCTTGATCCACAGGAGCAGGTTCAATATGAGTGCTGAGGTTTCACGTGGAACACCAGACAACATTGCCGCGATTGCGACGCCGGTTGGTCGGGGTGGGATTGGAATCGTCAGGGTCTCCGGCATAAGCGTGCAAGCTGTGATGCTGGGGGTCCTTGGTCGAATGGTGGAAGCGCGCCGGGCCACGTTGGCAACATTTCTCGACGGTAGCGGATGTGCCATTGATCAGGGGGTCGCGCTCTATTATCCCGCCCCCAACTCGTATACCGGAGACGACAGCCTAGAACTTCAAGGCCACGGTGGTCCGGCTGTCATGGCACGCCTATTGAGGCGCTGTCTGGAGTTGGGGTGTCGCTTGGCGCGTCCGGGGGAATTCACGGAGCGCGCATTCTTGAATGACAAGCTTGACTTGGCCCAGGCAGAAAGTGTTGCGGATCTGATCGAAGCGGGATCCGAAGAGGCGGCAAGATCAGCCGCGCGAACACTCACTGGGGAGTTCTCGTTGCGTGTGAACGAGTTAACTGGCGCGCTCACCGAGTTGCGGATGCATGTTGAGGCCTGCATTGATTTTCCTGAAGAGGAAATCGATCCCGCTGATCGCGCGGCACAATTATCCCAACTCCAGCAAATACGCCTGCTTCACGCCAATCTGGTGCGGGACGCTCGCCAGGGCGTCGTGCTTCGTGATGGACTGACGGTTGTTCTAATAGGCCGGCCAAACGTCGGAAAGTCGAGCCTGTTAAATTGCCTGGCCGGAGACGATTTGGCAATCGTGACCCCGCTCCCCGGTACCACTCGCGATCATGTTCGCGCCACTATTTATCTTGAGGGTGTGCCGATCCACTTAATCGATACCGCCGGATTGCGAGAGACAGACGATCTTGTAGAGAAAATCGGCATTTCGCGAACCTGGGCGGCAATCGACAATTCGGGCGCGGCTCTGCTGATTGCCGAGGCGGGAGAAATGGCGGGACGAAACGAGGCCGAAATACTACAGCGCCTGCCCTCCAAACTGCCCACCGCATGGGTTTACAACAAAATTGACTTATATGGGCCCTCGGGTGTTTCACGTGAAACATCCAAGGTCGACAACCACGTTAGCTTGTACATTTCTGCGCTAACCGGCGAGGGAATAGACAGTCTGCGCGAATGGCTGTTGGAAACAGCCGGATGGCACCCAGGGGAGGAGGGAGTATTCCTGGCGCGTGAGAGGCATGTGCGGGCGCTTGCTGCAGCCGACTCTCACCTTGCGGAGGCGTCAACGCAGGCCGGGCGATATGAACTTTTTGCCGAGGAGTTGAGGTTGGCGCAAAGGGCGCTTGCATCAATTACCGGAGAGTTTACCGCAGACGACTTGCTGGGCGAAATCTTTGGCCGCTTTTGTATCGGCAAGTGATCTTGGCTGCCATCCGGACGATGAAGCTCGCCATTGTTTTGCTTGCCGTGTGGCACGGTCGTGCCGGTATTGTTATGCCCGCGCCGGAAATGGTCGAACTCGACAGCTTGGAAGAGATCCGGCCTACCCGGCTGAAAGGGGTGCTTTTCAGGCCGTACCACGCCGACTCGAAATAGCCAGCCCCGGGAATCGTGTTGGCGCACGGTGCAGCGGCCTGCACGACTCAAAGGGCAATTTATCACGCGGCATTCGTTTCTGGAGCGAAAAGTATGTCCAAGAAAGTTTCGTCGTCCTCGCCGTCGACAGTTTCAACCCTCGTGGTCATCGCGAGATATGTACGCAGAAAGATCGACCGATTCTCGAATCGCGCGAGCGACCATTGGATGCCTATGGTGCGCTGCGTTACATGACAGCGCAGGCGTTTGTGCAGAAGGAAAAAGTCTTTTTGATAGGGTTTTCCAATGGTGCAACGGGCACCCTCTACGCTGTTGATCAAAGTGGCAAGCCGTACCAGCGCGCCAAAGAGATGGGCATTTCGTTCCGGGCGGCAATAGCGTTTTATCCGGGTTGCACAAAAGCAGAAAACCGCAGGTTCAAGCCGGCCGTTCCCTTGGCGATCATGATCGGCAGTCTTGACGAATGGACGCCGTCCAAACCATGTGAAAAGTTGATTGAGCATGCCGATTCGCCAGGCATTCCCGCAACAATTCATCTTTATCCCGACGCCTACCATGGCGTCGACGTGCCCGCCTCAAAGGTGCGACTCCGGACCGACGTGCGCATGAAAAACCGTCCTGGTATGGAAAAGGGGGTGCACGTCGGTGGGAATGACGCCGCGCGTGAGGCAACGGTCAGGGATGTCGATGCTTTCCTGCGTCGCCATCTTCAGTAGCCTGCCGTGAACGGCTTATTGATAGCCATTTCGGACGCGATGACTTAGAATTCGCCTCCTGTTGGCCGCTATGCCGCCAGCACAGTTCAAGGGCATAACTGGTGGATTTTCCAAGCAAATTTGATGTGATAGTGATCGGCGGCGGCCACGCCGGCACTGAAGCGGCGCTTGCGAGCGCGCGGGCAGGTTCGCGTACATTGCTCTTGACTCACTCCATTGAGACGCTCGGACAAATGTCCTGCAACCCGTCAATCGGTGGAATTGGTAAGGGACATCTGGTCAAGGAAATCGATGCGCTTGGCGGTGCAATGGCAATCGCATCCGATGAGGCCGGAATCCAGTTTCGAATCCTAAATGCCAGCAAAGGCCCTGCCGTGCGCGCGACTCGTGCACAAGCGGATCGGGTCCTTTATCGCGCCGCAATTCGCCGACGCCTGGAAAATCAGCCAAATCTCTCGCTTTTCCAGCAGTCGGTTGACGACTTGATCATTGAAGATCGTGACGGACACGCCTGTGTAATGGGGGTTATCACGCAAGTGGGCCTTCGCTTTCATGCCGCCGCAGTGGTGTTGACGGCCGGTACATTTCTCGCTGGAAAAATTCATGTGGGGATGCAAAGTTACGCGGGAGGACGAGCAGGGGATCCCCCCGCGACAACGTTGGCCGCCCGCCTTCGAGATTTGAGTTTGCCGGTGGGCCGTTTAAAGACGGGCACCCCCCCGCGCATAGACGGCCGCAGTATCAATTTTTCGAAATGCACCGAACAGCCTGGAGACAATCCAACCCCGGTGTTCTCTTATTTAGGCAATCGCAGCATGCACCCCAGGCAAATGAGTTGCTGGATCACCCACACCAATGAGAAAACACACGATTCAATTCGGGCTGGCCTGGATCGCTCCCCAATGTTTACCGGCGTCATAGAGGGCCATGGGCCGCGCTACTGTCCTTCGATTGAGGACAAGATTCATCGTTTTGCGGAAAAAGCAAGCCACCAGATTTTCCTGGAACCGGAAGGTCTCACGACGAATGAGTACTACCCGAATGGAATCTCCACATCGTTGCCGTTTGAGGTGCAATGGAATTTCGTCCAGTCCATCCCGGGTCTGGAAAATGCGCACATACTGCGCCCCGGCTACGCGATTGAGTACGATTATTTTGATCCGCGCGGACTGAAAGCAACGCTTGAAACGAAGGCCATTGGCGGACTTTTTTTTGCCGGGCAGATAAACGGTACCACTGGCTATGAAGAAGCCGCGGCGCAAGGGTTGCTTGCCGGCATCAATGCCGCACGGCACAGCAAGAATGAAACCGGATGGAGTCCGCGCCGGGACGAAGCTTATCTGGGAGTGCTGGTCGATGATCTGATAACCCGGGGAGTGACAGAGCCTTATCGCATGTTCACGTCGCGGGCCGAATATCGCCTGCAGTTACGCGAAGACAACGCGGACGTGCGACTGACTGAAATCGGCCGCAAACTGGGACTCGTGGATGATGCCCGCTGGGTAGACTTCTGCAAAAAACGCGAAGCGGTCGACCGAGAAACGGCGCGTCTCAAGGCAACTTGGGCACATCCCGCCAGGATCAATACCGACCAGGCTATCCGTGTGCTTGGACAAGAGATCGAACGCGACTATTCATTGTTTGACTTGCTGCGGCGTCCAAATGTTTCCCACGCCGCCTTGATGTCACTTGGTATTGGCGAATTGCCCGCGCTGGATTCGGCGGTTACCGAACAGGTTGAAATCGCAGCCAAGTACCAAGGCTACATTGATCGTCAGCAGGAAGAGGTCGCAAGAAATCTCACCCTGGAAGAAACACGACTCCCCGACGATATCGACTACCTGCGGGTACGCGGCCTGTCGAAAGAGGTGCAGCTTAAGCTCAATCAGCATAAACCCGAGACGATTGGTCAGGCAGCACGAATTCAGGGCATTACGCCTGCTGCAATCTCGCTTTTGCTGGTTCATATCAAGCGAGGATTTGCCGCCGCAAGAATCGCCACTGAACAAAAGTCGGCGTAAGGTGATCAGGCGATGCCGGCTTTGGTACTTATGACCGCCCCCATCTTGCGCCCGCTCCTTGAAGATGGACTTGTTCACTTGGGGCTTGATCTAGACGCCCAGATGCGCGAGCGTCTGTTGCAATTTGTCGCCCTGCTTGACAAGTGGAACAAGGTATACAACCTCACGGCCGTGCGAGAGCCCGAGCGGATGATAGGCGTACATGTTCTGGATAGCCTTTCTGTCATTCCACATCTTGCGGGCAGCAAAAATGTCATCGATGTGGGTACCGGAGGCGGGATGCCCGGCATTCCACTGGCAATCGCAATGCCGGCCCTGCATGTCACGATGCTTGACGCGATCGCCAAGAAAACGACATTCGTGCGGCAGGCGATAAGCGAGCTCGGCCTGAAAAACGCCGGTATTGTGACCGGGAGAGTGGAAAATTACTTGCCGGCGTCAAAATTTGACCGTGTGATTTCCCGTGCATTCGCGGAACTGAAAGACTTTGTCGAAGCCGCCGGCCATTTATGCGCGCAACAGGGTGTGATGCTGGCAATGAAGGGCGTATACCCGCACGATGAAATTGCCCGACTACCAGCAGGATTCGTCGTCAAAGACGTGATCCCCCTCAAAGTACCCGGCGTAGATGGCCAACGCCATCTCGTCGTAATCCAGAAAATCTAGGCGGCAAATGAAGGTATTCGCAATTGCAAACCAAAAAGGCGGTGTTGGAAAGACTTCGGTCGCGGTCAATCTTTCCGCAACACTCGCACATTACGCGCAGCGCGTGCTGTTGGTTGACCTCGATCCGCAGGGCAACGCGACAACCGGGAGCGGCATTGACAAGAGTGGTGTTGATAAAACCCTTTACGGTGTCCTGTTGGGTGAGTATGGTGTGGCGGAGGCGCGGGTAACCGCCGACGGCGGGTACGATGTCCTCCCAGCCAATCGGGAATTGGCGGGAGCCGAGATCGAGCTAATCGATATACCGCGACGAGAATTCCGGTTAAAGGAAGCCTTGCAACTGGTGGCGAACGACTACGCGTTTGTCGTCGTCGATTGCCCGCCCGCCCTGAACATGTTGACCGTAAATGCGTTGACTGCGGCGGATTCCGTCATCATCCCGATGCAGTGCGAATACTATGCCCTGGAAGGGCTTACCGATCTGGTCGGAACGCTGCGCAAGGTGAAGGCGAACCTGAATCCGAATATCGAAATCGAGGCGCTGGTGCGCACCATGTATGACCCACGTTCCTCGCTTACCAATCAGGTTTCCGATGAAATCAAGAGTCACTTTGGCGACAAGGTGTTTGATACCGTGATCCCGCGAAACATCCGTATTGCTGAAGCGCCGTCATTTGGAAAGCCGGTGATCTTGCACGACCCCGTCAGCAAGGGCGCATTGGCACACTTTGCCTTCGCACG
>JANNGY010000359.1:0-3656 GCA_031404095.1 Betaproteobacteria bacterium
ACCGGAAGTCGAAGTCGCGACTGTTCCCGCGCCGACCAAACTCCGGTTTGGCCGAGAGTCGCTCGCCCGATTGATTGGCAAGTGTGGCGATCTCGATGCCGTGTTCTGCAGTTCCGACCTATTGGCCCTGGGTGTCATGACGGAGGCGCGCGTCCGTGGCATCCACGTGCCCGACCAGTTGGCGGTAGTCGGGTTCGGCGATCTGGAGTTCTCGGCCGACATGAATCCGGCCCTCACGACCGTGCATATCAACGGCGCCGCCATCGGCCGCCAGGCCGCGCAATTCATCGTTGATCGCGCCGAGGGCCGCGAGGTGAATCCGCGGGTGATCGATATCGGCTTCAGGATCATTGCCCGTCAAAGCGCCTGATTAAAGTGCAGTTTGGGGCGCCGCACGGCTTGCCTTCTTTAAAAGGTAGCGCTACCATTAGCGCGCATTCGGTACCGCTACCGTACTTACTCTCTCGATTGAAAAGGAAACTTCATGAAGAAGCTGCTCATCATGTTCGCCCTGTGCCTTGCTGCCGCCACGGGTGCTCAAGCCCAGACTTGGCCCGCCAAACCGGTAACCCTGCTGGTACCTTTCCCACCCGGCGGCTCTACTGACCTGATCGCCCGCACGCTCGGCCAGAAATTGCAGGAGAAGTTTGGCAGCACCTTTGTGGTCGATAACAAGGCAGGCGCGGGCGGCACCATCGGCGCCACCGCCGCCAAGCGCGCCCCACCTGACGGCTACACGATTTTTGTGTCGTCACTGGGGCCGTTTGTGATCGGTCCGCACCTGATCAAGAACGCCGGCTATGACGCGCTGACGGATTTCGACTACATCACCGTGGCCGTGCAGGCGCCAAACGTGTTGGCCGTGCCGGCCGAGTCGCCACACAAGTCGATGGCTGACGTGCTGGCTTATCTGAAGGCCAATCCGGGCAAGATGACCTTTGCTTCTTCGGGCAACGGCAGCAGTGACCACCTCACCGCCGAGCTTTTCTGGCAGACAACCGGCACCAGCGGCCTGCATATCCCCTACAAGGGCGGCGCGCCGGCGATGACCGACCTGTTGGGCAATCAGGTCAATGCCACATTCATGAATATCAATACTGGCATTCCCAACATCCGTGCCGGCAAGTTGCGCGCTCTGGCCATCACCAGCACTACACGCTCGCCACTGCTGCCCGATGTCCCAACGATGGAAGAACTCGGTATCAAGGGCGTCAACGTCTATTCGTGGCAGGCATTCGCGGCGCCGAAAGGCCTGCCGGCCGACATCAAGGCCAAACTGCACAGTGCACTGGTGGCCGGACTCAACGACCCGGTGGTCAAGGCCAAGTTGCTCGACCTGGGATTTGAAATTGTCGGCAACACGCCGGAACAGTTCACCGCCTTTCAGGCCGCCGAGTTTGCGCGCTGGAAAAAAGTGATCGAAGTCGGCAAGATCAGCGCCGACTGATTCTCGCGATCTTTCCGCCATGACGCCTACCTCCACCCCGGCGATCACCGGGCTTCGGGTGATCCCGGTCGCCGGCCGCGACAGTATGCTGCTTAACCTCAGCGGCGCCCATGCTCCCTATTTCACGCGCAACCTGCTCATCCTGACCGATAGCGCCGGCCGCACCGGGGTTGGCGAAGTGCCGGGGGGCGAGAACATTCGCAAGACGCTGGATGATGCACGCGAACTGGTTGTCGGCCAATCGATCGGCAACTACCAGCAGATGCTGCGCTCCATCCATCTGAAGTTTGCCGACCGCGATGCCGGTGGCCGCGGATTGCAGACATTTGACTTGCGAACGACCATTCATGCGGTGACCGCCATCGAGTCGGCGCTGCTCGATTTGCTCGGCCAGCACCTCGAGGTACCTGTTGCCGCATTGCTCGGGGAAGGACAGCAGCGCGACGCGGTCGAGATGCTCGGCTACCTGTTCTTCATCGGCGACAAGGCGAAGTCCAATTTGCCGTATGCCAGCGATCCACAAAGCGACAATGCGTGGTTCCGCGTGCGCCACGAACAGGCGATGGATCCTGCAGCGGTGGTGCGCCTTGCCGAGGCCGCGCATGATCGCTATGGCTTCAACGATTTCAAACTCAAGGGGGGGGTGCTGCGCGGCGAGGAAGAAATCGACGCGGTGACTGCGCTGCACGAGCGTTTTCCGGCGGCACGGGTGACGCTCGATCCGAACGGCGGCTGGCTCTTGAAAGACGCGATCCGGCTGATGCGCGACATGCGCGGCATCGTCGCCTATGCCGAAGATCCCTGCGGCGCCGAAGATGGATTCTCGGGCCGAGAAGTGATGGCCGAGTTCCGTCGCGCCACCGGGCTGCCCACCGCCACCAACATGATCGCTACCGACTGGCGGCAACTGACCCATGCGCTGGCGTTGCAAAGCGTGGACATTCCCCTGGCCGATCCCCACTTCTGGACCATGGCCGGCTCGGTGCGCGTTGCGCAGACCTGCCGCGACTGGGGCCTGACCTGGGGCTCGCATTCGAACAATCATTTCGATATCTCGCTGGCGATGTTCACGCATGTGGGCGCCGCCGCGCCGGGCCGCGTCACCGCCATCGACACGCACTGGATCTGGCAGGACGGCCAGCGCTTGACCAAGGAGCCCCTGCGGATTGCCGGCGGCCATGTGCAAGTGCCGAAGAAGCCGGGGCTCGGCATCGAGCTCGACATGATCGAGGTTGAAAAGGCGCATCAACTTTACCGGCAGCATGGCCTTGGTGCGCGCGACGACGCGGCCGCCATGCAATGCCTGATACCGGGCTGGACATTCGACCCGAAGCGCCCGGCGTTCGACCGATAGTCCAGTCCGTCACTGATACCGCCCTGCCACCGATACCGCCCTGCCACTTTTTACCCGAGGAAACCCTGATGAGACCCAACGCTCTTCGCACAATTTGGCAATCCGGCGGCGCCGCGGTCAACGGCTGGCTCGCCATCGGCAACAGCTTCTCCGCTGAGACCATGGCCCACCAGGGCTGGGACTCGCTCACTATCGACCTGCAGCACGGCGTGGTCGATAATCCGGCGATGGTGACGATGCTGCAGGCGATCTCGACCACGGCCACGGTGCCGATCGTGCGTGTGCCATGGCTCGAACCAGGCATCCTCTTGAAGTCGCTCGACGCTGGCGCCTATGCTGTGATCTGCCCGATGGTGAATTCGCGTGAAGACGCGCAGAAACTGGTGGCCTATACCCACTATGCGCCGCGCGGCACGCGCAGTTTCGGCCCGGTGCGCGCACTGCTGTACGGCGGCGCCGATTATCCGCAGCACGCCAACGACACCATCGTCACCTTCGCCATGATCGAGACGGCGAAGGCGCTGGATAACCTCGACGAAATCCTGTCCGTCGAAGGGCTCGATGCCATCTACATCGGTCCGTCCGACCTGTCGCTGGCGCTGGGTTGCACGCCCACCTTTGACGATCTGGACCCGAAGGCGGCGGAAGCCGTCGACCACATCCTGGCGCGGGCCAAGGCCCACGGCGTCGTCGCCGGCATTCATAACGGCAGTACCGAGGCCGCGTTGAAGCGCATTGCCAAGGGCTTCCAGTTTGTCACCATCGGCTCCGATGCGCGCCTGATGGCCGCGGGTGCGCAGCAGGTGATGGCACGGATGCGCGCGGGCGCGGCGCCGAAGGCGACCGGCGGCTACT
>JANNGY010000360.1:0-3387 GCA_031404095.1 Betaproteobacteria bacterium
GCCGAAAACTAACGCCGGACGAGACCAGTAGCCCGGAAGTAGCGCAGCGCATTCCGGGGTGGCTTCCGCAAATTTGCGCAAATTTCCCGGAATCCGCTACGCTTCTTCCGGGCTACAGTTGGCTTAAGTAAGTGCCATTCGGGTCTATGTCTTCTTTCGACAGTTCAACGCGATCGCCGTTTCATAAGCCGAACATTCGAAATGTTCCATTTCGGCAAGCTCGCAGTCAGGCACTTCTCCCTTTGGAAAAGGGAGATTGAGAGTAATTTGCAGGTGTCCGCGAAGTATTGGCGACCGAAAATCTCCCTCAATCCCACTTTAAAAAGAGGGAGGTCCTCCGTATCGAGCACCGCGTGTGGGTTCAATTCCAATTTCGACAATGCACTGGAATTCGACGACGAAAAAAAGGGCAGCCGCAGCCGCCCTTCTGTTCGTTCGTCGCGGCCATCACCGCGCGCCAAACTACCTGTCCTTTTTCTCCAGCGCATCCTTGGAAATGGATACATCCGACTTCGCGCGCATTTCCGCGAGCAGCGACAGCATCTCCTGTTGCGCCATCGCCTGCGACACACGGGTGCGCGTGGCTTTCAGCTTGGCTTCATCGGCTACCGGGGCTTCGATGACTTTCGCGACCTGAATCAAGCTGTAGCCGCCACCCGGATTGTCGGTGCCGGCAAAGGCGGGCAAGGTCTTGGCTTCGAGCTTCATGGCTGCGTCGATCACCGGCGGCGGCAGGCCGCCCGGATTATTGCGGCTGACCGCCAGCAGCGACGGCCACTTCAGTTCGGCGACCGGCTTGCCGGCGCGCAACGCCGCCAGCTTGGCTTCGCCGTCCTTCTTGGCCAGCTTGCCGGCTTCTTCACGCGTCAGCTTGGCGATGATGGCCTTGTCCACTTCCGCCAGCGGCCTGAGGCTGGCCGGCTTGTGTTCCAGCATGCGCGCGGCGACCAGCGTATTGGTGCTGATTTCGATGGCCTCGGTATTGCGCTTGTTCTTGATCACGTCATCGGAAAAAAGCGCGGCGGCCAATTTCGGATTATTGAAGGGTGGTGCGGCGCCCTGCCCCTTCGATACCCACGGGCCCTGGCGCACCGCGATCCCGGCGGCCTCCGCCGCGCCCTTCAGGCTGGACGGCTGCTCGTAGGCGGCATTGGTGAATTTCTCGGCCACCTCGGCGAAGCGGCGCTGCGCCTTCTGCTTCCTGAGTTCGCCATCGATTTCCGGCGTGGCTTCCGCCAGCGGCTTGCCCTTTTCCGGGCGCACTTCCGTCAGCAGGATGATGTGGTAGCCAAAGTCGGTCTTCACCGGGCCGATCAGCTCGCCTGCCTTCGCCTTGAACACCGCTTCATCGAACTCTTTCACCATCGAGCCGCGACCAAAGAAGCCGAGGTCGCCGCCGGCCGGCGCCGAGCCCGGGTCCTGCGAGTTCTTTTTCGCGAGGTCGGCAAAGCCCTTGAGATTCTTCTGCGCCTGGGCGAACAAGTCGTCAGCCTTGGCCTTGGCTTCCTTCTTCGCCGCGTCGGTGGCGGTGGATGCCGCATTGATCAGGATATGGCTGGCCTTGCGCTCTTCCTTCTTGACGTAGCGCGTGCTGTTCGCGTCATAAAACGCCTTGATTTCCTCAGGCGTAACTTGCACCGCGGGCGCCAGCGATTCGACCGACAGCTCGACATACTCGGCTTTCACCTGCTCGGGAATGGTGTATTCGGTTTGATGCGAATCGTAATAGGCCTTGGCTTGCTCGGGGGTGACCTTTACTTGCGCGCTGAATTGCTCCGGCGAGACATTCACCATGGCAATTTCACGCGATTGCTCGGAAGCGAGCAGGAACCCGGAAACGCTGGCGGCCGGGGTGATGCCGGTATTGGCGATGCTGTTGGCAAACTGTGCGCGCTCCAGGTCCTTGCGTACCTGCGCTTCGAACATCGGCGCCGTCTGGCCACTGGCCTTGAGGAAGGTCTCGTAACGCGCTGTCACGAACTTGCCGCCTTCCTGGAACGAAGGCTCGTTCGAAATCCGGTCGCGCAGCGCGGCATCGCTGACCTTGACGCCAGTCGCCCGGGAAGCCTTGGTGAAGAGGCGCTGATCGATCAACTGGTCAAGTATCGACTGGCGCATCTGCGGGTTATCCATGATCGAGGCATCGATGCCGGGGCCAAACTGGCGCTTGAACTGTTCCAGTTGTACGCGTACCGCCTCGTTGAATTCGGCGACGGTGATTTTTTCGTCACCCACCCGGGCAACGGTGTTCTGTCCCGGTGTGGCGGTGACATAGGACTCGACTCCCCACAGCGCGAAGGGAATGGTGATCAGCGCCAGGATCAGTTTGGCAATCCATGATTTGGTCGCGTTGCGAATGCTTTCTAACATACGGTTCTAGCCTGACGGTTGCGTGTGGGGATGAAAACCAGCGAGATAAGCGGCGAACCCGGAGGCCCTGTCCGCACTTCACTGAAATTCGGGAATGATATTAAGGGGTTAGGCGCGATACTCGATGGCACAACGATCATCCATCAAGACCAATAACCCGTGTGATACTTTGTGGATAGATTGTTGGTGATATTTTCAAGCGCGCAAAATAGAAGCTTATGCACAAGTCAGACCTCGGTTGTTAGCCGCGCAATACCTTGAGTAAAGAATCAAAATCCCTTGTTATTTCATGACTGGTGATTTTTAGTGAGGCGATCTTGCGACAGGCGTGCAAGACCGTCGTATGGTCGCGTCCACCGAAAGCGTCGCCGATGTCCGGCAGACTCAGGTGCGTCAACTCTTTGGCCAGGGCCATTGCGACCTGGCGGGGGCGCGCAATGTTTCGGCTGCGCTTCTTCGAGTACATTTCCGAGACTTTTATTTTGTAGTAATCGGCGACCGTCTTTTGGATATTGTCTATGGAAATCTGCCGACTTTGTAAAGCGAGCAGGTCTTTCAAAGCGTCGCGACAAAGATCGACGGATATTTGCTGGCCTGAAAACCGGGAGTAAGCAAGTATGCGTTTAAGCGCTCCCTCGAGCTCGCGAATGTTGGATTGACTGTGCGTGGCTATGAAAAAAGCCACGCTCTCGTCAAGCTGCACGTTCTCGGCCTCGGCTTTCTTGAGGAGAATCGCTACCCGCATCTCGAGTTCCGGGGGTTCGACCGCGACGGTTAAACCCCAGGCAAAACGCGATATCAGGCGGTTCTCGATCCCCGGAATTTCACGGGGATAGGTGTCGCTTGTGATGATTCGCTACGACACCTCCACCTTGGATCGCAGAGGAGTAGTTAGCTTCATGTTGTTTCGTGACTTCCTCCTATCCGTCCGTAAATTTTCCGGTCTGATCGTGACGCTTTTTTTGCTGCTGTGCTTCGCCGGCAATCCGGAGCAATCCATGGCCGGCTTCTTCGCGG
>JANNGY010000361.1:0-6050 GCA_031404095.1 Betaproteobacteria bacterium
GCCGAGTTCCTCGTGCCACAAGTGAAAGGTGCGGTCGATAAGATTTTTTAATATGGCACTGGCGGGTCATCCGAAAAAAACCAGAATGTTATTAAAGATTTGGATCCCCGCCGGCGCGGGGACGACGGCATGTCGAAATCATCGTCATTTCACTCCCGCGCCGGCCGTGACGCCTCAGCCGCCCTGTCCACATGCTCCGCCATCAGCACCTTGTAATCAATCTTGCCGACGAGGGTCCTCGGCAATTGCGTCCTGAATTCGATCTCGCGCGGGCACGACCATTTGATGAGGCTGGCGCGGCAGGCGTCGATGAGTGCCTGTTTGGTTTCGGGCCCGGCTTTTGCGGGATCCTTCAGCACCACCACCGCCTTGACCCGTTCCACCTGTTCGATGTCGGGCACGCCGATCACGCAGGCATCGGCCACCAGCGGCGACTGGTAAAGCACCGCTTCGACCTGCGCCGGATAGACATTGAAACCGGAGGACTTGATCATGCGTTTCAGGCGCGCGGTGAAATAGAAAAAACCGTCGGCATCCATGCGGCCGAGATCACCGGTGTGCAGCCAGGTGAGGCCGTCGGCATGAACCTGCAGCACCGCGCGCGTCGCCTCGGGTTCGTCGAGATAACCGATCATGACGGCGGGGCCGGATATGCAGATTTCGCCCTCTTCGCCGGGCGGCAATTCCTCGCCGGTGCCGATCCTGAAAATGCCGGCCAGCATGTCAGGCAGCGGCAGGCCGATCGAGCCTTCGCGATATTCGCCGACCGGCGTGGCCATGATGCCGCTGACGGCCTCGGTAAGGCCGTAGCCCTCGAGCAATTGCACATTGCCGCCGCGCGACTTGACCAGTTTCTCGAAGCGCTCCTTCACCGGACGCGGCAAGGTATCCGCCCCGGAAAAAGTCGCGCGCAGCGAGGACAGGTCGGCATGCTGCAACGACGGGTCGCGCGACAGCGCGTCAAACAACGTCGGTACGCCGACCAGCAGGTTGGGCCGCTTGGTGTGCATCAGCTTCGCGACAATTTCCGGCGTGAAGGTCGGCACCAGGATTGATTTTCCGCCCGCCATGAAGGCGGCATTCACGCACACGCCCAAGCCGAATCCATGAAAGATCGGCAGGATGGCGAGGATGGAATCGCCATCGCGGATGCCACCCCAGGCCGCGACCCCCATGCCTTCGACGATGAAATTGCGGTGCGACAGCAGGATGCCCTTGGGGATGCCGGTGGTGCCGCCGGAAAACAGGATCGCGGCGGCATCGTGGGTGTCGGCCGGCGGGCTCGCGGCGAGCGGATGGCGCGCGGACATCAAGTCCGCCCACCAGCGCACCCGCAGATCCGCCGGCACGGCTTTGATGTGGCGCCCTTTGGTGAGCCAGAAGCCGAATCGCTTCAATGGCGAGAGCGCATCGGGAATGCGCGCCAGGATCACGGCAGTCAGCGGCAGGTCCGGATTGACGGCGGCGAACACCGGATAGAAGGCATCGAGCGTGAGGGCAATGCGCGCCTTGCTGATATTCAGGTAGCGCTCGATTTCCGGCGCGGTGGACAGCGGATGAATCAGCGCCGGCAGGGCCGCCAGCTTGTTGGCGGCATAAAAGGCGACGACGCCTTGCGGCGAAGTCGGCATGGAGATCAGCAGCCGGTCGCCGGCCTTCAGGCCAACAGCGGCCAGCGCATCCGCGCAGGTATCGATGTCCTTGACGAATTGCCGGTAGGTGCAGGTGGTGTCAAAGAAATCCCAGGCGATCGCATCGGGCACCCGCGCGGCGGTGGCGCACACGGCCTCATAGAGTGTCAGCGCCGGATACGGCAGGCTGGCCGGCACCTTGCCGTAAAAGCGCAGCCACGGGCGGCTCGCCGAATCGACTGCGGCCGACATCAGCTGTGGTGATGTAATGTGCCCGCCAGTGCCGGGGCGGTGCCGATCGGTGCCGGTGTGATACTGAGGATATGATCGAACAGCTTGTCCAGGTCGACCTTGGTCTGCGGCGAAACCTGGACGTCGCCATGGCCGGCGAAAGCGGCATCGATCTCGTGCCAATCGTCGGCGGTGAACACTTCCTCAGCCAGCGGAAACAGCATTTCCTCTTCGCAGCGCATATGCGCCCGATAAAAGCGGGCGTAATCGCGGAACGCCATCGCGAAGGCGTAAAAATAGGCCGTACCGCCTTCCTCATAGCGCAGGAACGCCTGCTGCAGGCGGAGTATTTTTTCCCCGCCAAGGAGGTGATCGGCGTCCAGCAAATCCAGCAGCTCATCCGCCCGGTGCGTGCGCAGGCGCAGGCGCCGGAACAGGTGGCGATCCTCCTTCGGATGATGCAAATGCTCGGCAAACAAATCGATGTATTGCAGCATGGCGCGAAACACTTTGTTATCGGGCGCGCGCTTGCCTGCCCACATCTGGTCGACAAAATAGCCAAGTGCATGGAGCACCGACTCGATCGAATGATGCTCCCAGTGGATGGTCGTCAATGGGTTGGTCATAACATTCCCCCTTGGGGATTCGTGACCTCCACGCTACGCCACGCCACCGGCGGCGTTTTGATCCCTGTCAAGCGGGGGCGCATTGGTGCGGGGTGGTTTTTTCGGGGCGGGCAGCGTGGAAAAGCGACGCCGGCATTGCATTGAGGACAACGGATTGAAGGGCAGGTATCCATGAGGAATGGGAATCTCCGAAACCGGTCATCCGCGCGGCGGCGGGGCTCCAACTCTTTCAATGAGAGATTGCGCTCGCTTCAAAGACAAAACTCCAGCACTGGCGCACCTTTCCGGCCATAAATGGCCTGTGAAGCGCTACAGTGCTAGTGTTTGATCGTCAGGTCGTCCGCCGTGCGGTATTTTCTGGCCTGAAATGGACTGATGTTTTTCACGCTTCTGTTAATGGGGGTGTTATGAGGCAGCGCGAGTGATAAGCTCTTGTTCATCATGGAATTTCGTCCACTTATCAGCAGCGTGTTATGAGGCGGCGTGGAATGTTATTTTGCAAACGAGCCTTATGAATAAAGTTAGCCGCCATCCAATATGATCTCGGGCGCCTTCAAGCTGTCACGCGTTCGCGGCGTTCCGGTGACTGACGCTCAACTCATCGATGACCTGAAGCGAGTTGCGGAATTGATGGGCGGCGACACTGTAAGTCAGCCGCAATACTCGCTACATGGCCGCTTTGACATGAGGAACATGTCACGCCGCCTCGGCGGCTGGGACGCCGCACTGTCGGCAGCTGGCCTTAGCGCCACGTCGTATAAAGGTGAATACCCAGACGAGCGCCTATTCGCCAACATCCTTGTTCTTTGGCAACACCTCGGGCGCCAGCCGCGACGAGCAGAACTAGCATTCGCGCCGTCGGAGATTTCGCAGTCACCGTACCAACGAAGATTTCGGTCATGGACTGGCGCATTGGAGGCTTTTGTTGAATGGGCGAACGCCGCGGACGGGCCTGCCGCTCCCTCGGCTGTGCCTGATGGTTCCAGGCGCCGCACTTCACGCGATCCGTCCTTACGCCTTCGTTTCAGAGTTTTGCTTCGCGATAGATTTAAGTGCTGCGGCTGCGGCAAAAGTCCCGCGACCTCACCTGGCACCGAGCTTCACGTTGACCACGTGGTGCCTTGGAGTAAAGGTGGGGAAACAGTGGTCGACAATCTCAGGACAATGTGTTCACAGTGCAACATCGGCAGGAGCAATGTGCTGTGATGCAGGCTAACGACCCGCTGCATGTGACGCTTCGCGCCCATAAGCGGGAACGGTAAGTGCTCCAACACAATCGCTATGGGCACAATACGAGAATATTTCGACACTGACGCACGGGCATTGACGGTGCACGGGAACTGGCGCTTCGGCGCTCCCGATGGAGTAGTGCTAGCTGAGATAACCGCAAAGATTGCCTACGACTTCGAGGCAAATGCAAAGTACTGGTACTTCTACGTTCCTGCTATTGCTGACTTACCACAATGTCTTGGAGCAATCTTTGTTGCGCCAGCGTTTTTTGCGTGTCAACTTGGAGCTGACGGCGATGGTGTACATGTTGAAATGGGGCACAGCGAATACTCGGAACGACAGTCCACCGAAACGCTTCAGTTTACAAAGCGCGTTCACCTCTACTTAGATTTTGAACTCACCCCGATAGATCGCAGTACTCTTGTAGGCGAGTTGCTCGCTCGCGGCTACTTCCTGTCTGTTCGCGATCGAGAATACGCACGTAGACGCTCAGCGAGTGAAAAGCCGCTCGCATTCATCTCGCACGACTCTCGCGATAAGGACGCATTCGTGCGCGAGCTTGCGCACGAACTTGCCAAGAACTTCTGCACAGTCTGGTATGACGAGTTCTCCCTGAAGGTCGGCGATAGTCTCCGCACCAACATTGAACGCGGTCTTCGCGAGACAAAGAAATGCATTGTTGTGCTCTCTCCAAATTTTTTGTCGAACGAAGGCTGGGGCCGTGCCGAGTTTGATTCCGTATTTACACGAGAGATCCTCGACCAAGAAAACGTCATGCTTCCTGTTTGGCTTAATGTGGACGTGAGGGATGTTTACAACTACAGCCCGCGTTTGGCTGACAAAGTTGGTCTCCCTTCGAGTCTCGGAATCCATGAAGTTGCACGTCGCTTAGCAAATGCAGTCAAAAACAGCACCTAACATGGCGAATATGGATTCCGTTCCCAAAACAAAACCTTCTGGCATTGGCGATGCCGCCACCGATCCCGGCAGCGGTGTAGTCGGTCGCCGGCTTCATGCGCCGGGTCGCGCGCGTGGAGGTGTTGCATTGCCCGTGTTGTGCGGCGGGACGGCTGCGCGTGGTGCAGATGTTACCGGGAATGCCGCGGTTGCCGGCGCCGGGTGTCGTTCTGCGGGCACACGCTTGCCGGGGGCCGCCATGAGCCGCACGAACAGGCCGATGCGCGAGGGACGAGGGCGATGCCGTGGTTTGATCGGCAGGGGTTGCTGTGCCCGGCGTTTGGCTGCCGCGTTGCCTGGCACGGTGGCGACGGACCGCACACGCCCTCAATCGCGACCCTCGCCACGCGAACACCCGTGGTGCCGCACAGCGTGGACGCTCATCGGCAAAGTTATGTGCCACAATTTGCGCCAGCAGACAGGCGCGCACAACAAACCCCCTATCGTCATCGCCTCACAAGTGGTTTAGTCCAACAAGGTTTATCTGTCGCGGGAGACGTTCGTGATTCAAATCAGTTCGGTTGCGCGACAGATAAACGCTATTCGTTAGGCCACATGGCTTCAGATCTCCATATGCGACCGAGCGTGCCCTCCCAAAAGCGAGTGAAGTCGCAGGCTGATCCAGACAAGCGCGCAGACTCGTTGATCAAGCTCGCAGACTACCACCGGAAGGCAATGGAAGCACGTCGTGCGGCAGGCTTCCGCGCATTTCTGCTGCTTTCGGCTTTCTACGTAGCAGTGCTGTTTCAAGTCGACGCGTTCCTGAAGTCATTTGCTCACCGAGTTTCTGCCTCCGTCCTTGTCTCGACCTTCGTTCTCGTTGCATTCCTCGCCTTCGCGCACACAATGCGAGAACACGCGAAGAGAAACGAAGGAGACCGAAGGCGCTACGTCTGCGCAGAAGCTGAGGCATGGTGCTTGCTAAGCAAGAGTCGCTGGGAGCACTTCTACGCCGACTTCGTTGATAGAGAACCCTCATTCATTCCGGTACGATCTGCCGCCGAGCAACTACGAGCGAACTGGGCATCATCCGAGGTTTTCATTCTTGGCTTCCTTCTTCTGGTAGCGTGCCTAGCCAGAGTGTGGAACCTGGCGTAGAGACGCGGCCTGATCATTCCGTCGAGCCGCAGTCTCCGGTAAGGCGGGGGCTGCGGCTCATGTCAAACGTTTTGCCGCTCGCTAAGGAATCAAACAAGTGAGGTGAAAGATGGGAATAGGCATCGCGCTATCTAACAACGAGGGCAGTGGAACAAAGGAAAGCCACTCTCTTGAAAGCTTGAATCGCTTCCTCTCCCTTGTCGGTGAGCAAGACGATCGCGCGACGGTACTCTCATTAGCAACCTTCCTTGAAGACACACTCGGTCGTTTGCTCCTA
>JANNGY010000362.1:0-8352 GCA_031404095.1 Betaproteobacteria bacterium
CCGTTGCCGTTCGCCGCGAAGCCACGCCGGGTGTTGTTGACGACGGGTCTGCTTCGCGCGGGGACTTCATTTGATTCGGCAAAAACCGCCTTGATCTTGTCCTGATAAGGCCAGGGCCAAAGGTCGACGTCGGTCAACTGATCGAATCCCGCTTCACCCCAGCGGGTGCCGGAAACCCCATACTGCTTCAGGATTACCGCACCCGGCGAATTGTTCACCAGCGTTGGCGGCGCACTTGCCGGCTTTACCAGCGAGGCCACAGGTGCCGCGACGTCGAGTTCGGTGGCGGCGGCGGGAATGAAGCCACCGATGGTGACATGTTCCGCGGAATAGCCCTTGATGCCGACCGCGGATGGCTGGCTGCCGTTCAGGTCCCAGACCAGCGAATGCGTGGCGGTGTTGAAATTGCCGGTCTTGTAGTCGCGCAAATGCATGCCCGAATGGGCGACGCCTTCATTCAACACGATGCAGCCCTGCAGCCTGACGCCGGTCGCGGATTTGACCGTCAAAAAACCACCATACTTTTCCTCACCACCGTTGCTGCCCGGGTTCTGGCCATCGACGGCAATGACGTTCTGATAGAGATGGTCCTTGACACCGTTGGTGGCGGAGTTGTCGTTGCCATAAGTGGAAAAGGTCGCCTTCGGCTGGTTCGAGTTCGAGTAATCAAAGCGCCCGACCACGCGCCGCCAGATATTGCGCTGCGTGACCTGGGTGGTGCCGCCCTGTTTGAAGCAGTAGCGGCAAGCGCCGCTGCCGGCGACATCCTCGATCAGATTGTCGTTGCCGTTGACTTGCAAAAGGCCACCATAGTTATCGATTTCACCGCTGCGCTTGAAGATCGAACGTGTGACCTTGTTGAAATTGCCATCGAGGTTAGCGATATACGGCGGGTAAGTCGTCCCCGCCATGTCAAAGATGAAGCCATCGATCTTGATGTAATTCCCTGCCAGCTCCAGCTGGTGATCGTAATAGCCGAGGTCGGTGGTGCTTTGGATGCGTACTTCCATCGGCGCTGCCGCCATCACGCGCGTTTCGCGCTGTGCCGAGCCCCCTGGCACATTGACAATGAAATTAGCCTTGCCGCTGTAGATCCCGCTTTGTACAACAAGCGTATCGCCACCGGCCATTCGGCTGATTCCATAGCCAATCGTCTTCCATGGGCCACCCGCAGTGCCGTTACCTGTGCTGTCGCTGCCGCTGACAGCAACGTAGTACGTCGCGCCGCCAGCCGGCGATCCGTTGCTGCCAAACGGCTGGCGCGTGATCGCCCTGGTTTGCGATACACCGTTGATGGAATAGGTGAATGAAGCATTGTCCCGATTGGCAAACGTCAGCGTGGCGCTGCCGACATCCTGCGCGACCACCAGCGCGGGATTAAATGTCGCGTTGCCGAACCATGGCCCGGTCGTCGTGTAGAGACGGCCGGTAAAGGCGTTGGTGCCGGTAAAGGCCCCGCCAGGCATGGTGGCAAACAGCGGGCGCCCGCCAATGTCATAGCCATACCAGGCAACGAACATGTTGTTGCCCTTCTGCGTGATATTCATGCCCCAGCCGGATTCAGCCGGGTTCCACCACAGGTCCGTATAATCTTGCGCCCAGTTGGCCGGCGCGTTGCCGAATGGCAGCCGTACCAGTGATTTGCTCTGGGTAATTCCGCCCAGCGTGTAGCTGAACATGGCCGTGCCTGCGGCCATGCCTGCCGGGCAGAAATCGATGCTGCCGCTGCCGGCCGGGATCACCGTCACCTTGATCGGGTCAAACAAAATCTGGTCGTAGCCCGGGCCGGTCGTCTGGTACATCGGGCCGGTGAACACGCAGTGATTTGCCGAAAATGTGCCGCCCGGCATCGTAAACCACAAATTGTGGCCGTCCTGCGCATAGGTGTAGTAGACCAGGAAAGCGTTGCTATCGTGGTCTGTGAATGTCAGCCCCCAGCCCGACTCGCCCAAACTGTAGTAATGGTCGGACCGGTTAGTCGTCGACTGCGCATATGCGTGGCCAGGCAGGGCCAATGCAAGGGAAAGGGAAAGGGCAATGCCAAGGCCAATGACCAGTCGGTGCATCGCAACTTTTGGTCTTTCCAGTTTTGGGAAAAGGCGGAAGACACCTGCCCACATGACTTCAACTCCGGCAATCCAGACAAGCCAGACAATACCGCCAAATCGCAGGACGTGCGCGCGGTCGTTGCATACATGCCACGCGAAACCCAAGCACCCGCGCGCTTCCCCGGCCAAAATGCCGCCAGGAGCCGCGCCAGTGCTTGACTTTGTTAACTCAGGAACGGCAGCCCATTGCCGCGCGGGAATCGCGACAGATTCGGGAATACGCTACCCAGCTCTCCGCTGCTTGCCCCCATCCACCTGGCAAATGTCGCGCCGTACTCTTCGACCGACGTGGTCGGCAACAGCCTGCCCTGCCCCACATCGTTGGGGCCGCCCAGGACCACGGTCGGAAACTCCTGTTCGGCTGCCGGCCCGCCGTAAAAGGCGCCGCCGCTGACCGCACCGCCCAGCGCCAGATAGTGGCCGCCCCAGCCATGGTCGCTGCCGAGGCCGTTTGACGTCAGGGTACGGCCGAAATCGGACGCCGTGAAGGCGGTGACATTGTTGGCAATGCCTTGCGAGACCGTCCAGTTGAAAAACCACGTCAGCGCCTGGTCGAGTTGCTTCAGAAGATCGGCATGCAGCCCGGACAGGACTGGCGTGGTCGCATTGGCCGAGCCCTTGAACTGGTCGCCGTGATTGTCGAAGCCGCCAAGCGAAACAAAGAAGATCTGCCGCTTCACCGCCAGCGAATCTCGCGCCGCGATCATCGAAGCCACCGATCGCAGTTGTCCTGCCAGGCGGTTGGTCCTCGTCACCTCGGCAGAATCGACATAGCTGGTCGGCGGCGCCGGGCTGATCGGGAATTTCTCGGAGACATTGCCCGACGCATCCTTGATCGGGTTGTTCACCGCGTCGAGGTTGTACAGCGCGCCGTTGACGAATTCACTGGTGGCCAGCGCGCGCGCGGCGGCATCGCCCCACTGGTCCTCGAGCACATTCGCGCGCAGCACATTGAGCTGATTCTCGAAAGCCAGTTGAGGTTTCGGTCGCGACGCCGAATAGTTGTCCCAGTCCCGATACGCGCGCAGCCGCCGCACGATGGTGCTCTTTGGCCCGCTCCAACCCGAAACCGCATACGAGACCGCGCTGTCGCCTTTCTGAAACAGGTTCTGGCCCGCCGCCGAGATCGACACTGACACCTGGCTATTGCCATTAGCGGATTCGATCAGATCGCCCAGGCGCCCTCCCCACCCGCTCAGTGCCGGATAGTCTGCGCGCCCGGTTTGCCAATGGCTTTGCATGTCCGAATGCGAAAACAATTGCGGTGGCAGTTCGGTGCCGCTTTGATACTGCGTTTTCGTCGTCGGTTGCAGCAGCACGCTGACATTGTTGACGCAGGCAAGTTTGCGATCGGTATTGAAGAGGTTCGCGAGCCCGGGCAGGCTCGGATGAAATCCAAACGCGCGGCCGGAAACGCCCGCGCTTACCGGCAGAGCGTTGGCCAGCGGAATGGCCAGGTTGCCGCGGCCCGCGGCATAGGCGGCGTATTCGCCGCCTAGCGGAATGATCATGTTCTGGCTGTCGTTGCCGCCAAACAGGAATACGCACACCAGCGCGCGATAGTCGTTGAACGGCCCCGCGGCATACGCCGCCTGCATCAGGTTGCCCATCAGCGGCGTGGCTGCCGCGGCCGACATCATTTTCAGGAAGCGGCGCCGGTCCTGGTGAAGGTTGAAAGTTTTCATGGGTGTCCTGTCAGCTTCATGCCGGCTATTTTTGAATCGAGTATTCGGGTGAATTCAGGATCAGCCACAACACAGTCTTGAGGCGCTCGGTATTCTGGGTCGTGACATTGCTGTCGGTGAGCTTGGTCGCCACGTCGATCAACTGGTTTCGGAACTGCTGGCTCATGCCGCCGGACAACAGCAGGACGTTGAGCGTATCGACCAGCGCGGGCGGTGTCGCGGCAAGGGTGATATACACGGCGTAATCCGGCCTCAGCCAATTGCCGGGATCGGACGCCGAAGCATTGAAGCCTCCGAGAATGCCGTATTTCGAGAAATCCATAAAGCCGGAGACAGTCGCGCTGTTGGCAATCTCGAATTCGGGCCCGACCAGGCCGGCCTGCGACAGCGGACCGGACGGCGCGTAGTCGGGATGATAGAAATTGAACACGCTCGGCGCGCGCAATGGGCTTTGCGCCAACGCGTCGGAGGCGCCCAGGTCATAAATGCTTCGATAACCGTTGGTCATCACTGCGCCAAACGCCCGGTGCAGGTGGGTGAAACGCATCACCGGTTCGCGCAGCTTGCCGAAGCTGCCGGGCTGATTGCTACGCGGCACGCGCGCTTCCGCGTCGAGCAGGATGGCGCGAACCACCGCCTTCAAGTCGCCGCGCACACCGAGCCCGTTGTTGTTGAACACCGCGGCGATGCGGGCAACATAGGCGCCGCTGGGATTGCTGGTCACCAGCCGCTGGATCAGTTGCTCGCCGATAAAGGGGCCGACGTTGGGATGATTGAACAGGTTGTCCACCACCGAGTCGATATCCTGCATCGGTGTCTGGCCGGCCGGCACGTTCTGGCTGAAGGCCGCCGAACCCGGATAAACCAGCAGCGTTTTCGCACCGGCATCGTGCGCGCCGCCGGTGATGTTGCGCTTGTCGTCGCTGGATCGGTAGGTCGCGGTCCACGGCGCCATCGGCGTGGACCACGCCGTACAGGCCTTGGCCGCGGACGCCGCATCCGAGGGATAAGGCACATCGGGATACAGCCAGCGCCACGACACATTCTGATCCTGCCCGGCAAAGTTCCAGCCGGTGAGCGCGCGCGCCACCGATTGCGCATCGGCTTCACTATAAGTGTCGATCGGCTTGCCATTGGCAAACTGCACCGACCCATCGAGGTTCAGCATGACTGTGCCGATGGTAAACAGTTGCATCACCTCGCGCGCGAAATTTTCGTTGGGGATGATGTTCAGCAGCGGGTCCGCCTTCGCGCTGCCTTTCATGTCGAGGTACTCGCCCATGGCCGGACTGAGCGTGACACCCTTCAGGAGCGTGCGGAAATTGCCGATTGCGTTCGCGCCCAGCAGGTCGAGGTACGCCGCCGACGCGCACGCCTGGTCGCCAATGGTGTTGTTCTGCATCGAAATCACCATGATTTGCGAGAGCGCATTGGCGACTCGCTGGCGCAACTGGTCGGGCGCCTCGAAGTATTTTTTCCAGATTGACGGCGCCATGACCGAATACGGCGCTGTCGGATAATTTGGGTCCGCGCTCACCGTCGGCAGGTGCAAGGTCTGCGGCAGCGCAAATTGTTCATCCAGCCAGGCGCCTGGCACCATCGCGGCCACGCGGTTGATTTCGGTTTTGGTCGCGCCGAACGTGGCCTGCGCGAGGAGGCGCGCGGCATCCGCCTGCGGGTGCGGGCCGGCGACCGCGCTGACCGGCGCCGACAGCACCGACACGCCGTTGCCGTCGGTTGCCTTGGCCGTCAGCAGTCGCGGCCCCTCGGTTGGCGGTGACCATCCGAAGGAATACGGCGCGCTCGTGTCCTCACCGATCTTGTCGGCGCCATCGAAGAACTCGACGCGGACAATGGTGCCGCCGCTGACCGACGCGCTGGCATCGAGCGTGACGATCGTGCCGACCTGCAAGGCACCGATCGCGCCCAGCGATACCGAGGGCGGTGCGCTGGTGCCGAGGGTGGCGCCGAGCCGCGTTTTCACCGCCGCGATATCCGCCGCGCTCACCCACCCGGTCGCGCTGACATCGTAGCGGAAGTTGCTGGCGTCGGCGGGCTGGCCCGCGCGTGCCTTGACCTTGCTGATCTCCTGCGCCGTGACCGACGCAGAATTGTCGAAGTCACCAATCAGGAAACCCAGCGACACCGACGCATTCATCGTACCGCTTGCGGCCGACACACCGGTGAGCGTGACCGTGATCCGGCGGCGATCCGGAATGCCGGTCAGGCGCACCTGCACCTCGTTGCCGACGGCGGTCGCCTCGGCAGTGCCAATCGCCGCGTTGCCCGCATCGACCACCGTGACCAGCCCGGGCGAATTGACCGTCTCGCCAAACATGAATACCAGCAGGTGCCCGGTACCGATGGCGCGCGGTTCGATCGAGATATTGCCGTCGATTGCCGACGCCGTATTGATCGGCAGGTTGAATTCGCCGGCGCCGCCGTGTGTTTTTCGGGATACGACACCGCCGAGCGACAGCGCCGATGCCGGCGAGGCAAGCTGCACTGCCACCAGCAGCAGTGCGCCAGTCGCCAGTTGCCATTGCCTACTCGGCCACGGCCACGCAAGCTGGTATCGGGTTGAGGCGCCCCATGCGCGAGCGGATGAGAGTTTTTGGTGCATCAATCGAACAGAGCATTATCCATGCCAATTTCTGCAAGGGGCGTCCGCACGGGCAAGACACGCCAGAATGTTCCTCACGCTGTCGCCACCCGGCGACAGGCCCCGCCAAAAGCGGCAATGAGCGCAGGCAAGCAAGCAAGCAAGTCGATGCGCGACGCCAATGGCGACCGATTCCTCAAAAAAGACACCTGAACGAACAGCTGTCATTACGATACAAAGCCGCAAGATCAGTTACAGACCGTTCCATTTCACGGATTGACGCCGCGTATCGCATCGCGCATCCTTCAACTTTTGTTTCACCGGGAGCCTGGAGATGATCCGTCGTACCTTTGCGTGTTGCATCGCCGCACTATGCTGGCAAGTCTTGTCACCCGCGTACGCACAGGTCGCTACCTCCGGTCCCTTCTGGCCGGGCCCTGCCGTCAGCGGCTCCTGGTACGATGCCGCCCGCAGCGGCGAAGGCCTCATTCTCCAGTTCCTCCCGAACGGCAAGGCGCTAGTCATCTGGTTTACCTATCCCCCGTCGGGCGACGCGGCGGAACAGGCCTGGCTGATCACCGATCTCGGCAACGTCGAGGGCAGCAAACTCAAATTCAGCACCGTGTTTCAGCCGCAGGGTGGCGTATTCGGTGACGTGTTCAATCCGGCAGGCATCACCAACGCCGTGTGGGGCACGATGGAACTGGAATTCCGCGACTGCAATGCACTCACGCTGCGTTATAACGGACCGGTCGCATTCGGCAGCGGCGAACGGAACCTGACGCGCCTGACATCGCTCGACCAGCTCGAATGCAATGGGACGAGGGCGCTGACCAACAGTGGCGCCAGAGCGCTCGCAGGCCTGCGCGCAAAAAGCGGCGCGTGGTTCGTGCCCTCGCGCTCGGGTGAAGGCTGGATGATTGAAGAATTGCCGGACGGTCGCAGTCTCGTTTACTGGTTCACCTATGATCCCCAGGGCCGCCAGGCCTGGACCATCGGCGTCGGCACGCGCAACGGCAACCAGCTTGAGATCGCGGAGAACCTGACCACCCGTGGCACGCGTTTTGGCAGCGGATTCAATGCCGCTCAGGTACAGCAGGTGCCCTGGGGCAGGCTGACATTCAATTTTTCCAACTGCGACACAGTCGATGTGAGCTACACCTCATCGCAGCCCGGTTACGGCAGCGGCATCCGTGCGGCGACGCGGCTGACCGCGCTGGCCAGCGCCGCCTGCATCGACGGCACGCCGCAGCCGCGCACCAGCGGCAGCTGGGTGGAGTCGGCCGCCATCCCGGGGCCGGCGCAATCGGAACACGCTGCCGCGACGCTCGACGGCAAGCTCTACGTGATGGGCGGATTCGGCGATCCGCGAGGATTCAAGCGCTATGACCCGGTCAGCAACATCTGGACCGTGTTGCCGGTCATGCCTGCCGGGCGCGATCACCTCGCGGCCTTTGCGATTGATGGCGGCGTCTTTTTTTCCGGCGGCGCGCACCAAAGCGGTGATCAGCTCTCCGCCGCCTTCCGGTACGACGTTGCCGCCAATCGCTGGGACCCTCGGCCGGAGTTGCTTTCCACCGAAGGCAGCCATGCCGCCACCCTGAATGGACGAGCCTACATTGGCAGTGCCTCCGGTACCCTCCAGGAATACGATCCGGTCCAGCGCACCGCGCGCCAGATCAGCCGGGCGTCGTTGCGCCAGCGCGATCATTCGCAGGTGGTGGCATTTCTCGGCGAAATCTGGATGATTGCCGGCCGCGGTCCGGAGACGACGACTGTGGCCATCTACGATCCGGTAACGGAACGCTGGCGCAGCGGACCGTCGATTGCACGCGCTCGCGGCGGGTTTGCCGCAGCCGTGGTGGGCGACCAGATCGTCATCGGTGGCGGCGAAATCCTCACTGGACCTTTTCGGCTGGAACCGAGTCTCGAGATTTACACCGCCGGCAGGAACGAA
>JANNGY010000363.1:0-5642 GCA_031404095.1 Betaproteobacteria bacterium
CAGGAAGCTCGAGCGCCTGCGGCGGATTGCCCTCGATCGCTTCGAGCGCTGTGGCTATGAACTGGTCATGCCGCCGCTGCTCGAATACCTGGAATCGCTGCTTTCCGGCACCGGCCACGATATGGATCTGGCGACCTTCAAGCTGGTGGACCAGCTTTCCGGCCGGACAATGGGAATTCGCGCGGACACGACGCCGCAGGTGGCGCGGATTGATGCCCACTTGCTCAACCGACAGGGGGTCACCCGCCTTTGCTACGCGGGAAGTGTCCTGCATACCTTGCCCGCCGGATTGGGCAAGAGCCGCCAGCCGTTTCAGGCCGGCGCGGAAATTTACGGCCACGCCGGAATGGAAGCCGATATCGAGATACAGCAGTTGATGGTGGACGTGCTGCGCGAACTCGGCGTGACCGATGTGCAACTCGATATCGGTCACCCGGCAATTTTCCGATCCTTGATTGGCGCATCGGATGCGAGCCAGGATGTGACCGAGCAGGTGTTCATCGCCACCGAATCCAAGGACCTGCCAGCCCTGCGCGCGCTGGCGCCGGGTCTCGGCCGCGCCGCGCAGGCGCTGCTCGCCCTGCCGACGCTCTATGGTGACGTCAGTGTGCTGAAAAGGGCCGCGGAATTATTGCCGGCTGAGCCGCGCATTGACGCGTCACTGGCGCAATTGGCACAGATCCACGCCCACTTTTCGGCACAGGGCATTGCGGTAAGCATCGATCTGGGGGATCTGGGCGGCTTCAATTATGAAAGCGGCATTACCTTTTCCGCCTACGCAAAAGGCGCCTCGGATGCGGTGGCTCGTGGCGGCCGCTACGATGAAGTCGGCAAGGCCTTTGGCCGCGCCCGTCCCGCCAGCGGCTTCAGCCTGGATTTGAAAGCGTTGCTGCCATTGACGGCTGAGTTGCCCGCACGCAGGGGAATTCTTGGCCCGCCCGGCGCCGATTCTGCGGCATTTGCGGAAATGGAGAAATTACGTGCGGCCGGTGAAATTGTCGTGGCGCGCCTGCCGGGACACGACGTCCATCTGGACGAACTCGGTTGCGATCGCGAACTCAGGCAATCCGACGGGCACTGGACCATCGTCCCAAGAACCTGAATTTTCAGCTAATCACGAAGGAATCATCATGGCAAAAAACGTCGTCGTCATCGGTACCCAATGGGGTGATGAGGGCAAGGGCAAGATCGTCGACTGGCTGACCGATGAAGTCGCGGGCGTGGTGCGTTTCCAGGGAGGCCACAACGCCGGACACACACTGGTGGTCAATGGCAAGAAGACCATCCTGCGCCTGCTGCCGTCGGGCATCCTTCATCCGCACGTCACTTGCTTCATTGGCAACGGCGTGGTGTTGTCACCGGCGGCGTTGCTGCAGGAAATCGATGAACTGACCGCAGCCGGCCTTGATGTGGTGGGTCGCCTGCGAATTTCGCCAGCCTGTCCGCTCATTCTTCCCTACCACGTCGCGATCGACCAGGCGCGCGAAACGCGGATGGGTGCCCTGAAGATCGGCACCACCGGGCGCGGTATCGGCCCGGCCTACGAAGACAAGGTCGCCCGCCGGGCAATCCGCCTGCATGACCTGCTCTATCCGGAGCGGTTTCGCGAAAAACTGATCGACGTGCTCGACTACCACAACTTCGTGCTTACCCAGTACCTCGGAGCCGAAGCGGTAACGGTCGATGCGGTATTTGAGCCGATGATGGTGATGGCCGAGCGCCTGAAGCCGATGATCGGCGACGTGTCGGCGGAATTGAACAAGCTTATCAAGGACGGCAAGCAATTGTTGTTTGAAGGCGCCCAGGCGGCGATGCTGGATGTCGATCACGGCACCTATCCGTATGTCACGTCAAGCAATTGCCTCGCGGGACAGGCGTCGGCCGGAGCCGGCGTCGGTCCGCAGGCACTGAGTTACGTCCTCGGTATCACCAAGGCCTACGCGACGCGCGTGGGTTCGGGGCCGTTTCCAACAGAGCTCAACGACGAGATCGGGGAACGGTTGCGCAAGCGCGGCAATGAATTCGGGTCGGTTACCGGACGCCCGCGACGCTGTGGATGGTTCGATGCCGCGGCACTGAAACGTGCTGCGCAGATCAACGGCCTCTCCGGGCTTTGTGTTACCAAGCTCGATGTGCTGGACGGGCTGGAAACGCTGCGAATCTGTACCGGCTATCGGGTCGATGGCGTTGCGACTGACGTTCTGCCTTATGGCGCTGACAATCTCGAACGCTGCGAGCCGATTCTCGAGAGCCACCCCGGTTGGCACGAAAGCACCTATGGTGTGAAGACCTGGGAAGGCCTGCCAAAGAATGCACAGGTTTACCTCAGGCGGATCGAAGAGCTGGTTGGCGCCTCGATTGCGCTGGTGTCTACGGGACCGGATCGGGAAGAGACCATCGTATTGAGTCATCCCTTTCGTTGATTCCCTGTAAAGTCCGGCGCGGGTTCAACCCGCGGTACAGTGCGAATGGAATTCGCTGGCGCCGGAATCCTCATTGAAGCGTGAAGTGGCGAGACGATTGCCGCCGGAGTAATCAAAATCTCGCGATGACTTCGGCGACGGCTGTCGTTCCCGGCTGCTTGTAGAAGTCAAAGTATTGCCGGTTGAATAAATTGTCCACCGACAACGCGATACTCACCTGCCGGCTCCATCGATAGGCCAGCTTGCCATTCACGACAGTGCGCCGGTCATAGGAACCGTACACGCCTTGTATGTTGTTCAGGTTGAGGTCGTCACCTGAACCGTAGATTTGGCCAACCAGCGCGGCCGCGAGTGAGCCGGACCAGGCTCCGCGCGAGAATTCGAGCCCGGCGTTGAACATGACACCCGGCACATCGGTCAGTTTCTTGCCCACACTTGCCGGTATGGCGGCATTTTCAGTCACTTCGTAATGGATGAGTTGCGTGGCATTCGCGAACAGGGATAGCGTCTTGTCGAACAACGGCTGTCGAATTGACAATTCAAATCCATCCACACGGGCGTTGCCGGCGTTGGTTGATTGGGTCAGGGTCGCGGATATTCGGCTGCGGTAAATGTGATCGGAGAGCGATTGGGTGAATAGCGCCGCGCTAAGCGTCGCATCGCCCGGCAGTTTGCCTTCAGCACCGAGTTCCCAGGCGCTGATGCGCTCCGCCTTCAGGTTCGGCGCCGGTTCGTTGATGCTGATGACCCCCGCAACATTGGTCGGCACCGCCGTCCGCGAATAGAGATCCAGCAGTGTCGGCGGGCGAAAGCCGGCGCCGTAGCTCGCGCGCAGGGTCAGCGATTTGCTGGCCACATAGACCAGCGCCAATTTCGGGCTGACTTGGCTTTCACTGCGACGCGGGTATTGCGTCAGGAAGGCCGGCGCCGTTGCCTGGCTTACTTCGCCCGAGGTGCTGAAACGGTCGAATCGCACACCGGCATGCAGCTTCAGCGCATCGGATAACGCAAACTCGGCCTGTCCAAACCAGGCGGCTGACTTGCTCGATCCCTGGCCGCGCGTCTTCTGCAGTGTGCGGGTGTCGAAATCGCGCCATAGCGTAGCGGCAAAGGTGCCGCGATCGAGATGCTGGTCGCCGAAGGCGAGTCCCGTCGTTAGCCACAGGGTATCGCTTGCCATCCAGCGAATGTAGAAATCCGCGTCGGTGCGCTGGTTGGGTTGGGATGTCCATTCGCCCGGGCCACTTTCATAGCCTGCACCGGCGCCGGCTTGCGTGAATTGGAAATCATGATCTGAATGGCTGATGTTTGCTGCCAGCCGGGTACCGCTGGCAAGCGTCTTTTCCCAGTGCACGAATCCGCGCCATTCGCGCTCCTGGGAAGGCGTTAACGTGTAGAAATCGGTTTCCGCCAGCGCGATGCGTCCACCACCCGGTAATCCGGGTGCGAGATTACCCGACCAGACCGGTTGCCCGGCACCGTTGGCGAGAAACGTCTGAGGCGGCTGATAGCCCACCTGATACCCGGCAAATGAAAGCCCCGCCGTGAATGTGCCGAACTCGGCGGTTTCCTGGGCCATCTTCAGCTCGGCATTGCGCTGATCCCATGGTCGATTGCCCTTCAATCCGACCCAGGCCGCGGCACGGTTGTCGGGGGTCGTGGTCGGGCGCGCGCCGGTGACAGGAATGACCCCGGCGCCGGTAGTGGGGGTCTTGATGACATAGTCGCTATCCGGCCACCCGTCGCTGGTGCGATAGCCGAGAACCAGCGACCAGCTGAAACCGCCATCCAGCCGGTCGCGGAACAGGATCGTGCCGGCCGATGACGTCGCATCGCCGAAGCCGGCCTCGACCTTTCCCTGAATCTCGCGCTGCACCGGCGTCTTGGTCAGGATGTTTATCACACCGCCCATTGCATTGCCGCCATAGAGCGCGGAGTACGGGCCGCGGACCACTTCGACGCGCCGCACGTTGTCCAGCATGATCGACGAAACATTGATGCCGCCTGACAGGGCGTTGTTGATTGGCTGGCCATCGATCATGACCAGCGTCCGGGTGGTGCGCGGGACACCGCGAATCGAAATGCTCGCCTGCCCGGACGAGGGAAACTGCGCGCTGCGGGTGTTGCTGCGCATATAAAGGCCCGGCACTTCGCCGAGCACATCTCCGATTCGCGCGGCGTGCCGCTGCTCGATTTGTTCTTCGCTGATGATCGTGACGCTGGCAGGGGAATCGGTAAGGGCGATGCCCTCGCGGGTGGCCGTGACGACCATCGGCTCGAAGAATTGTGACTCGCCGGTTTCAGTGAGCGCCTGGGTGGGCCCGGCAGCGGAAAGGAGTGACGCGGCGATGCCCGCCAGCAGGCTGCGGGAAAGGCGAGGCGCTTGCTTTGCCTGGAAAAACCGGGTTGGATGGCGTGGATTGCGGTGCGACAAAATTGACTCCGGAAGGTTGCTGCATGAACAGCGATGAGCCCAGTCTATCGCCGCGTATCGAGCAAACCTTAACCTGCCTTAAGGATTGCTGCAGCGCAATGCGAGATGCTCCACTTGTTTCAATTTGAGCGCCGCGCAATCGAAAAAGACTCGACGGACATCGGGACGCAGCAGGACGTAGCGAGATGCAGGCAGGCGTACGCCCACGGTCGGCCCAATTGCGCCAACGGACTTTTCCGCATCGGCCAATCAACGAATCACTCATGGACCAAAAGGAGAGATGTATGAAACGCAAGTTACTCGGACTTTTTGTTGTATCTGCCATGGCCGGTGCAATGGGCGGTGCCCAGGCACAAGATGCCGCGCCGACGTTGACCGCGGGTGAAAAAGAATCGGCGAAGAAAATTTACTTTGAGCGATGTGCCGGTTGTCACGGTGTGCTGCGCAAAGGCGCCACCGGCAAGAATCTGGAGCCGCACTGGACGAAAACCGCCAAGGATGGCGCAAAGACGGAAGGCGGCACCGTCAAGCTGGGCCAGTCGCGCCTGGAAAAGATCATCGGTTACGGAACCGATGGCGGCATGGTCAATTTCGACGATATCCTGACCAAGGACGAAATCGCCCTGATGGCCAAATATATCCAGACCACCCCGGATGTGCCACCTGAGTACAGCTTCAAGGAAACCATGGAATCATGGAAGGTCATCGTGCCGGTCAAGGATAGGCCGACCAAGCAGATGAACAAGTTCAACCTGAAGAACTTCTTCTCGGTCACCCTGCGCGAT
>JANNGY010000364.1:0-2175 GCA_031404095.1 Betaproteobacteria bacterium
GTTCGACCATGACGATGGTCAGGCCCTTGGCCTTGAGTTCGCGGATGACGCGCCCCAGTGTTTGCACGATCACCGGCGCCAGTCCTTCGGTGATCTCGTCGAGCAGCAAAATCTTTGCACCGGTGCGAAGTATGCGCGCCATTGCCAGCATTTGCTGCTCACCGCCGGACAGCCGCGTGCCCTGGCTGTTGCGGCGTTCTTTCAGATTCGGAAACATGGTGTAAATCTCATCCACCGACATGCCGCCCTCGCCGATCTGTGGCGGCAAAAGCAAATTCTCTTCACAGCTCAAACTGGAAAAGATGCCGCGCTCTTCCGGGCAGTAGCCGAGGCCGAGGCGGGCAATCTTGTGGGTGGCCATTTGAATCGCCTCGACGCCGTCGATCTTGATGGAACCGGTGCGCTTGCCGGTCAGGCCCAGCATGGCTTTCAGCGTGGTGGTCCGGCCGGCGCCGTTTCGGCCCAGCAGCGTCACCAGTTCGCCGCGATGAATGTTGAAATCGACGCCGTGGAGAATATGCGATTCGCCATAATAGGCGTGAAGGTTGGCGACGCTCAGGACCGATTTGGCCACCGTATTGGCCGCCAAGGCACTCACGCCGCTTCCTCGACCGTGCCGACGTAGGCTTCGAGCACCTTGGGATCCTTGGAGACCGTTTCATACGGCCCTTCGGCCAGCACGCCGCCGCGCGCGAGTACCGTGATCATGTCGGATAAATTCGCGACCACGCTCATGTTGTGTTCGACCATCAGCACCGTGCGATTGGCCGCGACCTTGCGAATCAGTTCCACCACGCGGCTCACATCCTCGTGGCCCATGCCCTGGGTCGGCTCATCGAGCAGCATCAGTTCGGGGTCAAGCGCGAGTGTGGTGGCGATTTCCAGCGCGCGCTTGCGGCCATACGGCAGCAAAACCGTCTCGGTATCGGCAAACGTGGCGAGATCGACCGACTCGAGCAACTCCATCGCACGGTCGTTCAAAGTATGCAGGGTCGATTCCGATTTCCAGAAGTGGAAACTCGTGCCCAGTTTTCGCTGCAAGGCGACGCGCACGTTTTCAAGCACGCTCAGATGCGGAAACACCGCGGAAATCTGGAAGGATCTCACCATGCCCCGGCGCGCAATCTGCACCGGCTTTTCGGCGGTGATGTCGTGGCCATTGTAGAAAATCCGCCCGGACGTCACCGGCAGGAATTTTGTCAGCAGGTTAAACACCGTCGTCTTGCCCGCGCCATTGGGACCGATCAGCGCGTGGATCGAACCGCGCCGCACCGTCAAATTCACGCGGTCCACGGCAATGAATCCTTTGAATTCCTTGGTCAGCTCGCGGGTTTCGAGAATGATGTCTTGGCTCATTGATAGAACGAGGATCCGTGGCCGGTCTGGTAATTCATTACTTGGTGAATTCTAGCATTGAAAGCCGTCGCATCGACTTAATGCAGAACGCCCCTCTGCGGGGCGTCCGATCGACGCGGACTCTGCACATTGTAATGTGAATTCACACGGCCTGTTCCCGATGCCACAAGCTAAGCAGAAAGGAGATCCGTCGTCCCAGCGAAGGCTGGGACCCAGTCCATTCCAAGATTTATGGTACACGGCGGGCTGGATCCCTGCCTTCGCTGGGATGACGGGCGAATGGAGCGGAAAATGGCGGTCCGTCACCTAATGTAGTTCCATCGCCCCCGATCCAGCTAATTGCCCGAACACGCCAGCCTTCACTCCCTTATTCCATTTCCATTTCATTGAGGCAGTAATTAGTGTCATTCCCGCGAAAGCCGGAACCCATGTTTGGCGGAGAAAAAATGGATTCCCGCTTTCGCGGGAATGACAGCAATTATTATCGTAATGATCGGAAATTAGAATTAGCTCGCCGGCAGTAACCGTCGTGTTGACCTCGTCAGTTCCCGCACTGCGTCAGGAAGAACCTCGACGTCACCTGGCTGAACCAGCGGCAGCCGGTGCCGGACAGGAACATGCGGTGCGGCGAGCCGTCGGCGTTGCTGGCCAGCAGCAGCTCACCCGTGCGGCTGCCGATGCCCAGCGGACTGAACAACACATTGATCACGCAACTCGCCTCGCTCGCCACACTGGAACCGCAACTGCTCATCTGGATGAAGTCGCCGGCCGTGAACAGGCTCTGGATGTTGAGCGTGGCCCCGCCCGTGTTCTTCAGCG
>JANNGY010000365.1:0-3158 GCA_031404095.1 Betaproteobacteria bacterium
ACCGCGACGGCGCCAAAAGCTACCCGCCGCCTGCCCCACGCGCTAGCCTGCATATTTCATGGGGTCGCGTTCGAGAGGGGGTCGATGGGCGAGCGATTTTTCGTTCGACTGACCACGGCATGGCGAGCCATGCCACGGGAAGAGAACGGAAAAGCGCTGGCCAGCGGCCCGCTATCGAGCGCGAAGGCCCGGCGTAGTAAGAAGTACAAATTGGATTTCACAAATTTGACCTTTGCCAAGAGTGAAAATGGCAACAAAAAGGGGCCGACCCATGAAATATGCAGGCTAATATCTGCGCGAGGAAGTTCCGGCGGCGTGAGGTCGCGGTTTTGCATGAGCGTCAAATGTTGCGCGCCACTTGCGGGCCGATCAGGTGCTTGCCGAATCCCGCTTGATGGCGCTTCATGGCGCCGCGATCAGTTGCGATCGGCACGCGGTTCGCGTTCCTCGGACATCGCGACGACGTCGTTCGATGGGGTGTTGTAAACAACGGGCGCCTCAGCAACGCGGGGCTCTGCGACCTGTACCGGCTGAACGAAAGGCGCCGGCTGTTCGGGCACGACGGCTTCGGCCTGTACGATGACTTGCGTGGTGGTGAAGGTTGCGCAGTTCATATTGATGTTGGCGCCGTCCTTGCCTGGAAGATGCGGGTTGAACGGACCGGGTTGACAGGGTAGTGCCGCGTCGCTCTGTGTCTGCGTGGTGTTGTTCGAATACTTGTAATTGATGTTCTGTGCGTAACTGAGGCCAAACGCGCCGGCGACCGAGGCGGCGACTGCCGTCGAGATTAGAACCTTGGATAGTTTCATTTTCATACTCCTGAATGAGATACGTTGTGTGACGGTGGGCCGGACAAGCCGGACACAATCAGCTTAGGCGTCTGCCAGGTTTGGCGGCGTAGGATGCCGGCGTGACCTGGGGTAGGGAAATGTTGCGTCACATCGTCGTCATCAAGCGATGCGGTGTGAGATACGCATGGGCGGTAAGCCGGTATCGGCCCACCGGCAAGCTATTTTTGAGAACTACATAAATGTGTGACAGCGAATCAAACGGATCTGTCGTTCCCGCGCAGGCGGGAATCCAGCGTCGTTTGGCGCAAAGTCACTGGATCCCCGCCTGCGCGGGGACGACGGTATTTGTCTCGATGTTACGTAACTCTCAATAAGTGACGTCGGGCACTGCGGGCAAGTGAAACTACTTCGCGCGCGGCCGCGACAGCCGGGGTTGCACCGCCTGCAGGCGACCGGCGCGCAATTCGACCACGGCCCCCGCCACGGCACGCGCCACGTTGCGCGCTTCTTCTTGCACGGATTCATCCCGGTCCAGCGCGTCGTGGCTGGTCGCATACGGCTCGTAGTAGCCGATATACCGGTCCAGCCGTGCCGCCGCGCCGGCATCGATGAAGCCCATCCAGTCAAGCCAGTCCGACAGCGCGCGGCGCGACTCTTCGATTCCGGCCACATCACCGTGAACGATCAGTCCGAACGCGCGGCCGGCCAGGTGCTGCGGGTAGTGCCAACCGGCCATCTCCAGTTCTTTTGCCTTGCCGGCCTTCTTGCCTGATGTCGAGGTCGGGTCGGGGTTTCCGCCATCGGCACACACCAGGCGATCGATCATCAGCTTCAGCGGGCTGGGGGACTGGTACCAATAGACGGGCGTGACGATGATCACCGCATGGGCCGCGGTCCAGCGCTCATAAATGTCGGCCATCCAGTCGTGGGTCTGGTTGAGCGCATGATTCGGATAGCAACTGCACGGCCAGTGGCAAAGCGGCATCGCGGTCGACACGCATCCCTTGCAAGGATGGATGTTGCGACCATAGTCGGAGGTGAGCAAGCTCAAGTCCAGAACGTCGACTTGCATACCGGCCATTTCAAGCGTTTCGCGAGCCAGCGTCAGCAGCCGGAAGGTCTTGGAAATTTCTCCCGGGCAGGTGCCATCGTTACGCGCCGAACCGCAGATGAGCAACACTCGCGACGCGGTCGATGCGCTGGACCAGCGCCGTTGTGCCTCGTCGATTTTCTGCCGGGTGACGATCCACTCGCTGGACAAGTCGTAGTCCGGGTCCGCATACCCGGGACCGGCCTTTTGCGTAAAGGGCGCTTTGCGGCCTTCGCTAAAAGCCTGCCAGGCGATTTCTTCCAGGCGGGCAATCGACTCATCTTCGGCGCGAAACGCCGGATCGACAAACGAAGCACGAAAGCGCGCGCCAAATTCGGCCCGCTCAATCGGGGCCGGCGCCTGACCCTTGCGAATTTCAATTACCGTTGGCATGGCTGAATCTCGTGATGGCAGGTGCGCATGGTCGGATCGCGGGACAGGGGTTGTTGCAGACGTCCCAGGCCACGCTAACGCGTCCGTGAATTTCGGTCTGTGCGGTGTCGAACCGAATGCCCGCAGCCCGGCGTGTGGCGCGGGCTATTTTCTTACAACAGGTCAGGCGGCTCTCCTACTCCTCGCGCCAAGGCGACGCGTCACAATTTTCCCATCCGGCGCATTGGTGGGACAAAGGGTGGCACAAAGGATTTGGCCGTCTGCCACCGTATTCGTGTTCCATGTTCCGCCAGCCACCGCAATTTTCAACTTACAGGAGAAACACATGAGCTTAGGAATGATTCTGTTAATCGTGCTGGTCCTGATTCTGGTCGGCGCCATTCCCAGCTGGCCGCATAGCAAGAGCTGGGGTTACGGGCCCAGCGGTGGATTGGGCCTGGTCGTGCTCATTCTCGTCGTGCTGCTACTGATGGGAAAAATTTGACCGATTCAGCCACCGGCAGCATCAAGCCGGTGTTGATATATCGTTCTATTTGCATCGCTGTTCCGTGTCATGAGGAAACTTCTAATAACCGCCAAGATTCGTCATTCCAGCGAAGGCTGGAATCCAGTCCACTCGTATTTTCAAGAACTTGGACGGGGCTGGGTCCCAGCCTTCGCTGGGACGACGAGGTTTTTAGAAGTTCCCCCAACACTAGCACTAGCACCGGCGCGGCCTGCAGATCGAAAGTGCCCCGAGAAGCCCGTCAAATGGCGATCTGCACATTTGGGAACATCTATTGATGCGGCGATTAAATGTGTTGAATTTTCGCCAACTCTGTCTTTCCCCCGCGAAGGCGGGGGCCCAAGTTTCGCCGGGAAGAAGTGCAGACTTGGGTCCCCGC
>JANNGY010000366.1:0-3241 GCA_031404095.1 Betaproteobacteria bacterium
TTTGCCAGCATTTGTATGCCAATGCACGCTCGTTCGATGCGTTGCCCTTTGGCCGCGCCAATTTGCGTTTGGCCGAACATTCAAATGACCCGGCGCTCATCCGGCGTTCAAACACGGCCTGTGGATTGCTGCTGGCGGATACCGCCGATATTGCCGGGGCAATCGAATATCACGCGCGCGCGCTGAGGCTGGCGGCGGAAGCCGATGATGCAGTGGAGATGAGCCGTGTCTGGAACAACATTGGCATCGCGTTCTGCGTTTCCGGGAGCTACACGCTCGCCGTTGCCTGCTTTCGCCGGGTGCTTTCGTTGTTGCACTCCGAGTCCGGCCCGGTCTTTAGCCGCTATACCGCTTTCATCAATCTCGCGCATTGTCTTTATCACCTTGATGAGTTGCATGAGGGCTTGCATTTTGCGAATCGCGCAATCAAGGAAACAACCGCGGCGTTCTTGCGGCAAGATCCCCATGTCGCGCTCTTGTTGCATCGCAATTGTGTGAAGTTACATATTTCCGTGGGCCACCTTGCCGAAGCAAAGGCGCACGTAGACGAAGTCGTCAAAATGGCAGAGAGTGCTGCTACGCCTCGCGCCGCAATCGCGGCTGCCACGACGCAGGCCGCCTTTGACATGTCCTGTGGCCTGCATGATGTGGGGCTGACCCGTCTGGAACAGGCGCTGGTGATGGCGCGCGCGATACCCGCCACTTTGCGCGATACGCTCGTGGCCGTGATCCGCGCCGAAGAAAAGGCCGGATTCCCGGCCCATGCCCTCGTCCGGCTGCAGGAGCTGTCGGAGCATATTTACCGGACCGCGATCGGCCAGATCCGCCGCCATGTGGAGTTTGCCGAACTGATGCCGGCGCTGGCATCGGGCGCTGACCAGTCGATCCAGCAGGCAAAGGTGCGCTTGACCGCGCGCCTTGCCCCGCCGAATGAGCCGGCTGAATGGAAAACTTTGCAGCGCCTTGCGATTGGCGCCGGGTTTCGTATCGATTGCACCGGCTGGCACGGTGTTCGTGTCGGTGTGCTTACCCAGGCGCTGGCGCTGGAATACGGCTTGTCGCCGCTTCAGGCGCTGGAATTCGGCATGGCTGCGCAGTTGCACGATATCGGCATGGCATCGGTACCCGAGCGGGTTCTTATGCAGGCCGGGGCGCTGAATGAAACCGAGAGAATGCTGGTGCAAAAGCACACGGCGGCTGGCGCGGAGATTTTTGCCGGCGATCAGCATCCGCGCCTGGTCGTTGCCGCCGACATCATCAAATTTCATCACGCACACTGGAATGGCGAAGGCTACCCGGCGAAAGTGGCCGGGCAGGCGATTCCGCTGGCGGCGCGCATGTGTGCTGTCGCCGACGTCTATGACTCGCTGGTGACCGACCGGCCGTATCGCAAGGCCTGTTCGATGGACAAGGCGATGGTGGAATTGCAGCGCGTGGCCGGGACACAGCTCGATCCGGACCTGGTGCGCTGCTTTGTAGCAGTGGTTCGCCGCGAAACGGCGAATGAAGGTATTGACCCGTCCATCGACGGCGGGCTGGAAAATTTTCAAAAATTGATTTCCGCACTTACCGAAGACAGGGGCTTTCTATGACAAAAAATCCAACCATCAATGCCAAGGAGCTGAAGATCCTCGAACTGCTGTCACAGGGTGGATCGAGTAAATCGATGGCACAAAATCTCGGCTTCAAAGAGGGAACGATGCGTGTCTACATGCATCACCTCTACCGCAAGCTGGGCGTGAATTCGAAGACCCGCGCCGTTACCTGGTACCTGGCCAACGTCAGCCGTGATGTCGACGGCAGTCCCGAGGAGGCCACGCCCGCGCGCGGTCCTGCCGGCGAGGAGAGTTTTGGCGACATGGCGTTGCGCACCAATTTGCTCGCCGCGCTTGGCATCATGACTGTTTTCTACGGCGCCTATGGGCGCATGTGGGAGGTGGCCACGCGCCTGAAAGGTAACATGATCGACAAACCAACCGACCAGATCCGGCGCACCTCGCGCCAGTTGTGGGAGGCGCTGCTGGCCGGGGATTTCGCCCATGCCAAGCGGCTCTACGATCGCGACGTCACGCCAAAACTGTTTATCGATTCGCCGCCGGATTGCCTGCTGGTGGCGATCATGCTGCTCGCCGGTGGATACTCGAATGCTGCGAACCAGGTGATCACCCAGCTCAAACGGCGCGAAAAGGGCCGCCTTGGCATTTCGGGGAACGAATACAAGATGATCCGTGCGTTGCGCGATGCGCTTGACCCGCTGAGCGGCAATGGCGACAACGCGCTCGCCAGCCTGTATCACATGGCCGCTGAAAATACTTCGCAGCCGGTATTCAAGCAGGTGGTGATGGTCGCGCTATTTTATGTGTACAAGGAACGTCAGGATCTTGAGCGCGCGCGCGGCACCGCCAACGCCATCTGGGCCGAGGCGGAAGGTGTACGCCAGCATCTGCAGGCGATGGGCGAAAAGCCACTCTACAAGGAAGCATCCCTGCCACAACCGGCCAATCTGCCGACGACCGAACTTCACACTTACCTGGAAAAGCTGGCGTACGCGTAGCCAAATTGCGCACGCCGTGCGTGACGGCATTGGCGTGCACGCGCGGCAAGCCTGCCACATGCGAATTGTTTCCGCCGCCCTAAATTCGCGGATAGCATTGATTCGGGGCTGCGAATCTGCGTGCTGCCTGGCCGCCGGTCAAAGTTGCCGGCGCGAAGAACTGCATGCCCATCACAACGGACCGGTAAATGAAACCGTCGGGATGGGCAATTTGCAGCCCGCCTGATTATTCGACTGCCGGTCGATTACCAGCACACCACAGTCTCACCACCGCCCGCCAGTACCATTTCCCATTCTTCGAGCACCGGGAGTTCACTTTCCCTTCGCGTTGACAGCGGGATATCGGCAATCTCAACATTTTTGGCGACATCGGCGGGCTTGACGCTTGTTACGTTGCTCTGGTCCATGTGATTTCCTTTTTGGATGGTTGACGTGGTGGATACCGCAAAAGCGGATTCCAGCCCAAGTATTGCAAATGTTAATTAAATTTGCAATACAAGATATCCAACGCAGGAGATCACAGCTAGCCTGCATATTTCATGGGGCCGCGTTCGACGGGGTGAGGCGGGGGTTTCGCGGCGCATGCGCCGCGCCCGTCCGAACCGGAAACCGAAGCAGCGGTTTCCGAGGGTCGATGGGCGAGCGATTTTTCGTTCGACTGACCACGGCATGGCGAGCCATGCCACG
>JANNGY010000367.1:0-5334 GCA_031404095.1 Betaproteobacteria bacterium
GCGTACATCACGGCCACGCGGTCGGCGATGTCGCCCACCAGATGCAGGTCGTGGGTGATGAAGATCATCGCCATGTTGCGCTGCAGCTGCCGCAGCGGATATCGTCTGTATTCGGGGTGATCCGAGGTCGCATATACCATCTGATCGCCGACAACGGAACCACTCCAGGCTGCGACCACCGTCTTGTTGCGCGCGAGCCCTTCTAGCAACCGCAGCGGGTCCTGCTTGAGTGTGACATCAAACAGCAATTCGATGTTGTCGAGCAGGATCACATCATTCTCGAAAGCGTTTACGATTTCCGAAAGCAATCGAGGCAATTGCAGCGCCCGCCGACGTTCGGTGAGATCAAGCATGCGGCGGGCCAAATCGAGATTGACGTTCACCAACGGGGCATTCGTGCGCTCATGAACATCCTGCAGGGCAGCGGACTTTCCCATCCCAGCCGGTGCAACCACAATAATGAGCCGGTAGTAGAGCTCGGCTGCTTCGTCAATGCTATCGAGAATCTTGTCACTCAGAGTTTTTGCCATTTGGAGCTAGTCGGTTTCTTGTGTTGGCAAATTGGGGCAACCGATCCACTGTTCTTATCCGACAGAACCCCCGACTGAGAAGACACTGGCAGAGTACTCAAGCACGCAGATTAGTTTAGCCTTTTTCTGCCTTCGTTTTATGTCTTGGGTATCGCGGTGGTGGAAAATACCAATTGAATGCGATCTTTTAACTGGTCTAGGATCATTTTGACGCGACTCTTGGCTCACTCAATACTTGGGCTTCTTCTTTGACGCCTTGTATTTCTTGACGCCATCCAAAATAGCCTGCTTGGCCTCTTCCGGCCCAACCCAGCCCTGGACCTTGACCCATTTCCCCGCTTCGAGGTCTTTGTAGTGCTGGAAAAAGTGGGTGATCTGGTTGGTGGTCAATTCCGGCAAATCGCGCGCCGACTGCACGTCGCGATAAATGGGGGTGAGCTTGTCCACCGGCACCGCCAGCAGTTTCTCGTCGCCGCCGGCCTCATCGATCATCTTGAGCATGCCGATCGGCCGGCAACGCACCACCACGCCGGGGATCAGCGGAAACGGCGTGACGACCAGGACATCGACCGGGTCACCGTCGTCCGACAAGGTATGCGGAATGTAGCCGTAATTGCACGGATAGTGCATGGAAGTGGACATGAAACGATCAATGAACAAGGCGCCGGTCGCCTTGTCCAATTCGTACTTGATGGGATCTCCGCTCATCGGAATTTCGATGACGACATTGACGTCGTTGGGAATATCGCGGCCGGAATCAACTCGATCTAGGTTCATAGGGGCTTCTCAGAAGGTAAAAAATCGTTTAGCCTCTAGCCGTGGGGGCCGTTTCGGCGATGGCTGCGAAGGTTTCACGAAGCGAGTCCGCCGCATATTTGGCTAGTGGTTGCAAGACAGATCCAATCTGCATTATGGACGTTGGTACCTCATATCGCCAAGTGCGACGCCGAAGGAGAAAACGTGCAGCATAGAAGTAAAGCCGGTCCGCATCCCAGGCATCCTGTCAAGCAGGCAAAACCGCCGGCGCCCCTGGTGACGCTACGGTTGCAGGAGCCGATGGAGCCCGCTTTTTCGTTGTTTTCGCCGGAAGCCAAGCGCTATCCCTTGATCCTGACCCTGGACCAGAACGGCATTCCGCATCGCTGGATCACCTGGCAGCATGCGGTCTGGTATTACGCCAAGGCGCGCGTTGCCTGGGAGACCGGCAACGAAGCCTTCACGGTGTCGGGCGGCAAGTGCCGCGATACCGGCGAAGTCTCTACCGTCACGTCGGCATCCATCATCGCCATCCGCGGCAAAGCCATGGCGATGAAGAATTTCAATCAAGTGCCGCCGCTCAACAATCGCGAACTGTTTCACCGCGACCGCCATGTGTGCGGCTACTGCGGCGGCATCCTGTCGCATTCGAAGCTGACGCGCGATCACATCATCCCGTATTCGCGCCGCGGCACCGATACCTGGATGAACGTCGTCACCGCCTGCCGCCCGTGCAACGAACGCAAGGGCAGCCGCCTGCCGGAAGAGGCGCATATGGAACTGATTTACGCGCCATACATTCCCAATCGCGCGGAATTCCTGATCCTCGCCAATCGCCGCATCCTGGCCGACCAGATGGAGTTCCTGAAGCAGCATGTGAGCGCGCAGAGCCGGGTGCACTTGAGCTAAGGGGTTCGCAGAAGGTTTTCGTTGCGTCCACTTGTGCCACTAGATGCGAGGCCGTTCTACCTTCGCGGCGCTCTCGCCATCGTAGTAATTTTGCCGAGCCCTTCTCCGAGGCACCTCCCCCTTTGCAAAAGGGGGATTGAGGGGGATTTTCGGTCGTCGCCGCCACACTATCGCTGCAAAATCCCCCTCAATCCTTGCAGGACGCGCGGCCAACTGCATTGGGCCGCCGTTCAGCAGGCGCACCGCATGCGGTGAGAAACCCCTGCTTCACCCCCTTCGTCGAAGGGGGAAGTGCCCGGTCATCGGCGGCACAGGAAGACGAAGTGCAAATTTCTTCCACCGGAATCAAATGGAACTAGCTCCCCTGCGGCTCCAGCAACATCGCATCCCCATAACTGAAAAACCGGTAGCGCTCCGCCACCGCATGCGCATAAGCGCGCTGGATGTTCTCCGTTCCCGCAAACGCTGACACCAGCATCATCAGCGTCGATTTCGGCAGATGGAAATTGGTAATCAGCCGATCCACCGTCCGGAACGCGTATCCCGGGGTGATGAATATCTGCGTCTCCGCAGATTCAGCCACCAATGTCCCGCTGCGCGACGCCGCCTCCAGCGTGCGCATGCTGGTGGTGCCAACCGCAGTCACGCGCCCGCCGCCTGCCCGGGCCGCAGCGACGGCGGCGACCGTGTCATCGGGCACCTGGTACCACTCGCTGTGCATCACATGCCCGGCAAGATTGTTGTCGCGCACCGGTTGAAACGTACCGGCGCCGACATGCAGCGTGACAAAGGCCAGCGTCACGCCCTGCTGATTCAATAGGTCCAGCATCGGCTCATCAAAGTGCAGCCCCGCTGTCGGCGCTGCCACCGAGCCGGGATGGCGCGCATAGACCGTCTGGTAGCGCGATTCATCCTCGCCATCCGCCGGGTGCGAAATGTACGGCGGCAACGGCACCTCACCGATGCGCTGAAGGATCGTGTGTACCCCCTCCTCGCCGTCAAATTCCAGCTCGAACAAATCGTCCACGCGCCCGATCATGGTGGCCGCAACACCTTCGGCAAAATGCAGGCGCGAACCCGGCTGGGGCGATTTGGATGCGCGCAAATGCACCAGCGCCCGCCGGCCGCCGGCCAGCACCCGCTCGACCAGCACTTCGACCTTGCCGCCGGATTCCTTGTGGCCATGCAGCCGGGCCTTGATGACCTGGGTATTGTTGAATACCAGCACATCACCCGCACGCAACTGCGCCGGAAGGTCGCGAAACAGCCGGTCCACCCACGCGCCGGTGCCGCCGTCCAGGTGTAGCAGGCGGCTGCCGGCGCGCTCGGCGGCAGGATGCTGGGCAATCAGCTCTTGCGGGAGGTGGTAGTCGAAGTCGGATAGTTGCATATCGTGGGAAAGGGAGAATAGCGGCGAAGATTACGCTATAATTCGCCCTCCAAAAAGTCTACTTGCCGGGATGGGTAAGCAGCGGGTTTCGCGGACCATGGTCCGCGCGCTGCGAACCGATTGGCGATGCAGCGCCAATCGTGGGTGCGGTTAAATGGTTGAAAGCGGATTTATCTGCATGCCGCACAGTTTTAGCGAGGCTACCACCTCGCGTGGTTGCAGAATACGCAACACAAATCCATAAGCCGGGATGGCGGAACTGGTAGACGCACGGGACTCAAAATCCCGCGCCTGCAAGGGCGTGCCGGTTCGATTCCGGCTCTCGGCACCAAATTGAAAAGGCCCACCGAAGTGGGCCTTTTCAATTTGTGCAGTGAGCCCGGATGAGACCCGGCACTCCGGTTCGTCGTGAGGCGCATGCGCCGAACGATGCCTGGATCGCCTCCAGCGATACGGGCACATTCCGGCTCGAGCAATAAATCACAGGTGCGATTCGGTATTTTGACCAGACCAGGGAAAAACTAAGGAACCTCTAATTGAGCGTCATTCCCGCAGGGTTCCAAGTTGGAACTGCCCGCCTTTCCCGCTAGACTGGCAAGCGAGACTTCCCGGGCGAAGTCTGACCAAGGATGACGCGTATGCCATTGACCGATGAGCAGGAGAGAATCAGGCAAGCCGCAATCGATTTCGCGAAGCAAAACAAGAAGACCATTGGCAAACGCCTGACAGATCCCGCGCGTTTCGTAGCTGAGGAAAACCCCGTCTCCGTTTTCATGGCCGGCTCGCCGGGCGCAGGAAAGACGGAAGCATCAATCGAACTGATGGCTGCACTCGCAAGCAAGGGTTCAGAGGTGTTGCGCATTGATCCGGATGAGTTGCGAAGCGAGTTTCCCGATTACGCGGGTGACAACTCTTGGCTCTTTCAAGGCGCGGTATCGATTTTGGTAGAGAAGATTCACGACCTGGCGCTCGATCAGAGGCAAAGCTTTTTATTGGACGGCACGCTCTCCAAGTACGACATTGCGAAACGCAACATCGAGCGCTCCTTGAAAAAGGCCCGCACCGTTCAAATACTGTATGTCTATCAAGAGCCGATGCTCGCTTGGAATTTTGTGCTGGCGCGGGAACAGGCGGAAGGCAGACTAATCAAACCGGAGGATTTTGTTGAGCAGTATTTCGCCGCGCGCAACGTGGTGAATCAGCTCAAAAAGGAACTGGGTACGGCAATCCGCGTGGATTTGTTGCTGAAGAACAACGACAACTCGCATCGCGCCTATGAAGCCGGCATCGACAGAATTGACAGTCACATTCCCGAGAAATACAATCCAGGGGACCTCAAACGCATGCTCGGCATGACATAACCTCTATGTTCGGAATTTTTTCAAAAAACAAGCCAGTGACCTCCACGCCATTTTCGGAGTTCATCCGCAATGCCAAAGCGGGTGAGAAGAAGCGCGTCTATGTCGAGGTAATGAAAAAGGCGACTGACCGGCAAAATGCCGTGATTCAGCAGCACGCCCAGTCGGTCAAGTAGTTAGCGTCGCTGCGGTATTCTTCTTAGCGCGCTCACAATGCGACGCGGGCCGCTTTCGGAAGGTAAACGCTAGCATTGGCGCGCCTTTCCGACCACAAACGCCCCGAAACCCCCGCCAAATGGCGTTCCGACACAATGGGGAACTTCTATTAACCTCCAAATCTGTCGCCCCGGATTTAGTCCGGGGCCTAATTTTCGCTGCAACTCAACAGGTT
>JANNGY010000368.1:0-5008 GCA_031404095.1 Betaproteobacteria bacterium
TATGCTCACCAATATCCACGAAGCCCCGCTAGATAGATTGGAGTACACATGGTAGCCATCCCCATCAACGCAGTTCATACGCCCGCCTCCACCACGGCCACGAGGATCAACTGGGGTCCCTATCTCACCGGCATCGGCATCGGCGTCCTGAGTTGGATCGTGTTCGTCGTTGTCAATAATCCGATCGGCATTACCACGGCACTCTCCCAAGTCTCGGGCGGTGTGGCCTCGCTCGTTGTTGGCGCCGATGCGGTTGCCGCCAACACGTACTGGGCGAAGAACGCCTTCAAGCTCGACTACGGCACGCTATTCCTGGTCGGCACCCTGCTCGGCGGCCTCGGCTCGGCGCTCGCCGCCGGCACCTGGCGGATCGAGACCGTTCCGCAGGTCTGGGCCGAGCGCTTCGGCCCGTCGCCCGTCCGGCGCTACGTGATCGCCTTCATCGGCGGCATCATCATCATGTACGGCGCGCGTCTCGCCAATGGTTGCACCAGCGGGAACGGCATTTCCGGTGGCCTGCAGCTCGCGCTGATCGGCTGGGTGTTCCTTGCCGTCATGTTTGCGACCGGAACCATCACCGCCTTCATCATGTTTCGCCCAAAAACGTCCTGATCAGGAGAGTCAACCATGTTCCCCATCACCGGCACAACCTCACTCATCTTAGCCGTCGTCTTCGGCTTTGGCTTCGGCTGGCTGCTGCATCGCGGCGGTGTTGCCAACTACAACACCATTGTCCGACAGTTTCTGTTGAAGGACTTCACCGTACTCAAAGTCATGCTGACGGCAATCATAGTCGGCGGTGTCGGCGTCTTCGTGCTGGTGCAAATGGGATATGCGAAGTTTCATATCAAGCCCTCTGACCTTCTGGCCATCACGCTCGGTGCGGGGCTGTTCGGCATCGGCATGGTGCTCTACGGCTATTGCCCCGGCACTGCGCTCGCCGCAATCGGCGCGGGCAGCGTCCATGCGCTCGTCGGCGCGTTCGGCATGATCCTCGGCGGCATCCTGTATGCGCTGAGCTTCGATTGGGTGTCGCAGGCCATCCTGCCGGTCTGGGCAATGGGCAAAGTACAACTGCCCGAGTTGCTCGGGGTCGGCGCCCCGGTGATCTTCGCTGCCGTCGGACTGTTCGCGAGCACGTTTTTCGTAATCCTCGAACGCCGTTCGGCGCAGGCGGGCTGATACCGGGACAAATTCGTGGCACCAAGGTGCGGCAGATTGCGCCCGCCCGGTCGTCCCGCCACTTCCGGAAAGCGAAACGAATGAAAGCGCCATGAAATGCCCGGGTCTCACGAATGTAGCGGAACAAAGCCCGGCTTTCTTGACGATAGGCGTTTCGGACGCGCCAATATCGCCCGATCTCTAAAAAAGGACAAACCATGAGTCATCATCTGGACCAAAGCACCAAGGACTGCATCGCCGCTTGCGACGAATGCGCGACCGAGTGCGGCAATTGTTTCGCCCACATGGCCGGCAAGGAAAGCAACAATGCCTGCCCGGCCTGCTGCATCGAGTGCGCGGCGATCTGCCGGCTGTGCGCCGATGCGATGGCCCGCAACAGTCCGTTCGCCAAGCAGATCTGCAAGCTGTGCGCGGACATCTGCGACTGGTGTGCGAAACAATGCGGCGCCCACGATATGGACCACTGCAAACGCTGCGCCGACGCTTGCCGCCGTTGCGCCGATACTTGCCGCAAGATGGCCGCCTGATCAATTCATGCTCAAGAAGCCACGCTCGACAAAGCTCACGAATATGTATCGAGCTTGGCCGTTTTTCTCTGCGCCACAATTTGCCTGACAGGAGTTCTCAATGAGCATTGCAAATGTTCAACGCTGTGCAACGATGATCGCCATTCTTGCCGTTCTTTCTGCGGTGGGTTGCACAGACAAAGGCGCATCGCCGTCCGCCAACGCGAAGTCGCCACCTGCCACGTCCGCCGACGTCGACCCGCGCTCGAAAGTGGTCGGTGTCGCGCCTGCCGGGCCAACGCAGGAAGCGCCGGCAACGACCTCACCCGTCAAGTCCTCGATCAGCAAGGCCCAGCAGTCGAGCGCAATGCCGTTACCGGGGCAGGCCAACGACCATTCCACATTGTCGCCAAAAGCGTCGCAAAAAGCCGGAATAACAGGTCGCTGACGTGTACTGGCGTGGCCGGCATCATGCTGGACCTTGCATGCTGATTAAGGAGAAAAATCATGAAACACCCGGTGTCAAGCATGGTCGACGCGCTGCGGCGAAACAAAAAATCGTCGGGATGCGCGGCGACTGATTACGGGAACGAATGTCCCCGGAGGCGAAGCGACGACCGGCCGTCCACAACCTATAGGGGGCTGTGACATGACGGAGCAAAACCATATTTCCCGCGTCTGGGACATTGTCGAAAAGACACGCGTCGGCATGCTGACGACGCAATTTGGCGGCGGCTTGCGCGCGCGACCGCTGGAAGCGCGGGCCGATCGCGAGGCCGGGATCATCTGGTTCTTGACTGATGTGCGCGGCGCCAAGGACGACGAGATCGACGCGGCTCATGATATCGGCCTCGTCTTCATCGCTGAAGCCGATAGCGTTTATCTCTCCCTCACGGGTCGCGCTTTCGTGACGCGCGATGCCGTCAAGGCGAAAGAGATCTGGCGGAAGACAGACGACGCCTGGTTTGCGGGCGGGTTCGCCGATCCGAATGTGCGCGTGCTCCGCGTGGAGCCCGTCTCCGCCGAGCTCTGGGACGGGCCGTCGAATGCGGTGGTTACGGCTTTCGAATTCATCAAGAGGAGATAGGCGTTGAAAATGTGCGACGCCGGCGTTGCGCGTGGCAGGGCGGTTCAGTTGAATTGCCGGGACTTCCTTGAGCTAAGCCGGAGGCAATCTTGGCCGTACTGATCGACCCGGACCGAAGCAAGATTCGCGCGGTGCCGCGCCTGATGCAGATCCTGCGTGTGCTCACCCGCCACAAGTTCCTGGGCGCCCTGTTCGGCAGGGGACATTGGCCGCCCCCGAAAGAAGTCAGGGAGACCCTGGAGGAGTTGGGGGTGGTCTTCCTCAAATTCGGGCAGGTCCTCGCCATGCGGCGAGACCTGCTGCCGGCCGCCTACACCAAAGAGCTGGAGTTGCTGCACGATCAGTTGCCGGCAATGAGCGTCGCGGTGGTGCGTGCGCGGGTCAAAGCCGAACTGGGCGCGCCGGTTGAGGAGTTGTTTGAGACCTTTGCTGAAACACCGTTGGGAGCGGCCACCATCGCCCAGGTCCACGAAGCCACCATGAAAGATGGGCGGCGCGTGGCCGTGAAGGTGCAGCGGCCCGGGCTAAAGGTAAAGATCGCCACGGACATGGCGGCGCTGAACTATCTGGTGGCATTGGGAGAAAAGCTTTTTCCGCGGCTGCGCGCGCTCGAGTTACCGGCCGTGGTGCGGGAGTTTTCGATCAGCCTTAACCGTGAAACCGATTTCACCCGCGAAGCGCGTTCCATCGTGCTGTTTCGTACCGCGATGGCCGGTTTTCCGGGCCTGTGGATTCCGGATGTGGTCCCGGAGTGCACGGCGGGCGCTGTGCTCACACTTGAGTTTTCGGCCGGTGAGCGCATTGATCATTACGCGAAGAAGCACCCGAAGGCGATGCCCAAAGCGATGAACACGCTGGTCACGCTGATGTTGCAAACCATTTTTGAAGAAGGCTTGTTTCACGCCGATCCGCATCCCGGCAATGTCTTCGTGCTACCCGACAAGCGTGTTTCCCTGCTCGACTTCGGTAATACAGGCGAGCTGGATGAACCGATGCGTGAATCACTCACGCTCCTGCTCGAGGCGGTTGTCAAGGGCGATGCCAGGTCAGCGACCGAGGCCTACCTTGAAATGGCGCCGGGCAGCGAAAAAGTCGACCGGGCGGCATTGCTGGTGGATATCAAGGCCGCGCTGTATGAAATTCGTCGGAACAATCTGGCGGAAGTATCGATCGGCGATGCGTTCGAATCCCTGCTACGCGCCGGCAGCCGCAACGGCGTGCACAATCCCGGCGAGTTCGTCACGTTGACACGCGCATTCGTTATCCTGGAATCGATGATCCGCAAGCTCGCGCCCGAACATAACTTCATGGAATCGTTTCGCGACGAGATCTCCCGATTGACCGCGCAGCACTTCTCACCGGCGCGGATTGCCGACAACACGACCCGGCTGGCGCGCGACGTGGAACGCCTGATCATGGATGCGCCCGGCGACACGCGGCGCGTCCTCCGACGATTCGCGGAAGGTGACTTGGGCCGGCTACCGGGATTGGAGGCGCTGGGCGCGCGCTTCAGCCGCAATCTCGAGCGCCTCGCGGCCGCGGTCATGTTCGCGGCGCTGGTGGTCAGCGGCGCGATGTTGATGCTGACGCCGCTTGGCGGACGGCATCATATTTTCGGCGAAGTCATGATCGTCAGTGGTGTTATCGGCATGATCATTGCCGCGATTGGCGCCTTGCGGCGCGACCATGGCCATCGCTGAGGTTCGCCTCGCACATGCTCAAGACAAGCGCTGGCCGGCAGTCGGTGCCAGTCGCGTAAATATGAAATGTTGCTCATTCCCGGGCGAATCGAATCTGGTTGCAGCGGCAGAATGTGACGCTGGGTTGATGCACATCAAGGTCGAGACATAATGTTCAAGTGTATTATATATAATTGTATTATGAACGCATTTCGATTGTAAAAGGGATTGCCATGCAAACCGTCGCGTGCCATTTCCATGGTGGAGAACAAAACGTAATTTGCGTTGAAATCGTTGCAGGACGTGCGCGGGGCGGTTGCCGTCAGCCGCCCGACCGGGTGGGAAATAGATTGCCCGCTACACGGTGGAAGTGAGTGGCTTGGTAATTTTGTCGTCGTTTCAACATCATTTAGGAGCATGGTCATGTTTAGAATCCTGGCAGCATCATTGTTTACCGTTTTCTCCAGCGCAAGCATCGCCCAGATGATGGGCGGGCCGATGTCGACCGCGCCGTATTTTCCGCTGGTTGACGGTGCCCGATACGACTATATATA
>JANNGY010000369.1:0-2388 GCA_031404095.1 Betaproteobacteria bacterium
TATGTTCTGGAAGTCGAGGACGACGCGCTTGACCTGTTTCTGTTCGCCGGCGAACCGGCGGCCATTCTCGAGCGCTACACCGCGCTCACCGGTCGCGCGGCAGTTCCGCCATTGTGGAGTTTCGGCATGTGGCTGTCGCGCGCCTACTACAAGGTGCCGCAGGAGGCGATCGACACCGCCGCCGAGTTGCGCCGCCGCGGCATACCCTGCGACGTGATCACGCTCGATGGACGCGCCGCGTGGGAGGTCAGGACCCGGTTTGCCTTTGAATGGGACAAGAGCCGCTTCTATGGACCCGACATCGACCCAAAGAAGATCCTCGACACCCTGCGCGCGTTCAACCTCAAGGTATGCGTCTGGGAATATCCCTGTGTGTCGATCCACAATCCATTGTTCGCGGAACTCGAGGCCAAAGGCTGGCTGCTGAAAAAGCACGATGGCAAAGCATACGTTTTCGACTGGGTGAAGGACCCGACCGACGACCCCTTCGGCAAAGTGCTGACGCCCCTGCCACCCTCGGGGCTGCTCGATTTCACCCATCCGGAAGCGGCGAAATTCTGGGCAGACAGCCACAACAAGTTATTCGACGATGGCGTTGACGTGATCAAAACAGACTTTGGCGAGCAGGTCGAGGACGCCATGGTCGCGCACAACGGCGATAGCGGCCGGCGCCTTCACAACGTCTACCCCTTGCTCTACAACCAGTGCGTGTTTGATGCCACGCAGCGCTACAACGATGCCCATGGTCGCGGGCCGGCCATGGTGTGGGGCCGCGACGGCTTCATCGGCAGCCAGCGCTTTCCGATGCAGTGGGGTGGCGACCCGCAGACCGACTGGGAAGGGATGGCGGCGAGCATTCGCGGCGCGCTCGGCTACGGCATGAGCGGCGTGCCGTACTACGCCACCGACGTCGGTGGCTTCTACGGCGCTGCGCAACCCGACACCGAACTCTACTTGCGCTGGACCGCCAACGGCATTTTCTGTTCGCACTTTCGCTATCACGGCATCGGCGAGCGCGAGCCCTGGGCGCTGGGTGAGGAGACCGAGGCCATCGCCAAGAAACTGCTCGCCTTCCGCTACCGGCTGATTCCCTACATGCTGGGCGCCTCCGAACAGGCGGCCGCCACCGGCCTGCCGCTGATGCGCGCCATGCCGCTGGCATTTCCGCACGATCGGGTCGCGCGTTCGTTTGAAGGGCAATACCTGTTCGGCGACGCGCTGCTGGTGGCGCCGATCATCCGCGCAGGCGGCACGGTTGAAGTGTATTTCCCGGCTGGCGAAGCCTGGCACGATCTCGACACCGGCGAACGCATCGAAGGCGGCCAGGTGCGCCTGGTGCACAAGACGCTGGAACAGTTGCCGGCATGGGGCCGCGAAGGGCATGTGCTTTGCCTCGGCCGCGCCGTGATGCATACCGGGGAGATCGATCTGGCGGCACCCGTGGACGAGGTCCGGTGTTTCGGCGAGCCGCGGGTACCACCGTGCGTGATGAATCAGTGCGTGACGCTCACCCGCGAAAACGGGATGGCGCGCATTGCCGGGGCAAACGTCCGGGCTGTGCGCTGCGTCCCATCAGCCGGATTTCGCGCCGCGGACGACGCCGACAGCGTGCTTGTCGGCCGTGTGCAGGGCCACGATGGCTGAGGCGACCGCGATCGTGCCGCTGCAAAGCGGCGATAGCCAGCTGACGCTCTGTCCGGAGATCGGCGCCGCGATCGCTCGCTTCACATGGAAGGGGCATGACATCCTGCGCCGCGCGCCGGATACGGCCATCAGCGAGCGACTGGTGCGGCAGATGGGCGTGTATCCGCTGGTGCCGTACTCAAACCGCATCGGCCAGGCGAAACTGATCGTCGGTGACCAGACGTTTGCGCTGCGCCCCAACTTCATGCAGGAACCGCACGCGATCCACGGCTTCGGCTGGCAACGTGCGTGGCAGGTCGTTAAGCACACGGCGGATTCCGCCGAGCTGCACCTGAGTCACGCGCCCGATGCCGACTGGCCGTTCGCCTGCGAGGCCACGCAAATGGTGCGTCTCGCGGCAAACTCGCTGCAGCTTGGCCTGAAAGTGAAAAACACCGACCGGCGGCCGATGCCGGCGGGGCTGGGCTTTCATCCCTTTTTTCCGCTGACCCCGGATACCCACTTGCAAAGTGACTGGAAGGGCATGTGGAAGATGGGTGCCGATTCACTGCCGACCGAGCCGGGCCCGGTGCCGCCGGAAACGGACTTCAGCCAGCTGCGTCCCGTCGCCGGCTGGAAGGTCGACCACTGCTTCACCGGTTGGGGCCGGCGCGCGGTGCTCGATTATCCGACGCATCGCATGCAACTCGATGCCAGCGACGCCTGCCGGCAGATCGTCGTGTTCGCGCCCAATGACGGCCGCAA
>JANNGY010000370.1:0-14104 GCA_031404095.1 Betaproteobacteria bacterium
GCTGGCTGGGACCCAGACCGACAAATAGCTTATTAGTTGGTGCATAGTACGGGGCCCCAGCCGCCGCTGGCACGACGGGCTATAGCCGCCCATTAGCATGCCAAAGTCCCCGTCTGGCGGGCCGTTTCAGGCCGAATGCCGTGGAGAGGCGCGCCAATGCTGGGGTTTGCACTTAAAAATTGAAACCGCTAACCCTGGAACCCAGTTGTCTTCGCACACCCAAACACCTGAATGATTGACCAACCGCTCCGCATCGTGTTGTGCACCAGCGGCGGCCTGCATGGGGCGCTGGTATTACGCCGCCTGCTTGCCTCGCCTTCCATCGCATTGACGGGCATTGTCCTGTCTTCGCGCCTGCTGCGACCGAGCGAAGGCTTTGTGCAGGGGGCCATGGCCTTTCTTCGCCTCAGCGGGCTTCGGTACACGCTCTACCTCTGGGTGTCGACATCGCTCGCCGATGCGTTGCTGCGCCTTTCGCCGATGTCGACACTGGCGCCGGTGTCCGCGCAAGCCAGGCGGCATGGCATCCCGATAGTCGTGACGCGGCAGGTCAATGACACGCAAGGACAACGATTTGTCGAAGACGCCGCGCCGGACCTGCTGGTCTCGGCGTTCTTTAATCAGCGCATCGAGGCGCCGCTGGCGAATTGGCCGCGCCAGGGTGCGGTGAACATTCACCCGTCGCCGCTGCCGGATTTTCGCGGGGTCGATCCGGTGTTCCATGCCACGCTGCAGCGCTCGGCCGGGTTCGGAGTCAGCGTGCATCGCATCACCGCGGAATTCGATGCGGGCGCGATTCTCGCCGCGGAAACGCGCGTGGCCGAGACGGACAGCAGCGTCTGGTGGCGCAGCGCCCGGTTGTATGATCGCGGCGCCGAATTGCTGGTACGCGCGCTCGACCGGATCAAAGCGGGTGACAAAGGGTCGCCTCAGCCGGGCGGCGGGCGCTACGACTCCTGGCCCACGCCGTTGCAGGTTGCGCAACTGCATCGGCAAGGTGGCAAACTGGTCGCCATGCGCGATTTGCTCAATCTCCTGCGTGGCCGCTTGCCGATCCCGCCAGGCAACGCGGACCATTAGTGTCGTGGCCGTTTCCCTTTCCACTGTCCCACGCCAATTCCTGTTCCTGCAAGGTCCGACCAACTATCTGTTTGCCGACGTGGCGAGCGGCCTGCGCAAACACGGCCATGCGACGCACCGTATCAATGTCTGCCTGGGCGACCAGATCTTCTGGCGTGGACCGGGCGCGATCAATTTCCGCGGCCGGCCATCGGAGTGGCTCGCCTTTATCGATGAATTCCTCGACCGGCATGCGATTACCGACATCGTGTTGCTCGGTGAGCAGCGCGACCTGCACCGCATTGCGATTGCCGCAGCGCGAGTACGCAAGCTGCGCGTCACCGTCACCGATTTCGGCTATCTCCGCCCGGACTGGGTCATCGTCGAATCGAACGGCATGAACGCGGACAGCCTGTTTCCGCGCGATGCGGAAACGATCGTGGCGTTGGCAAAGGACCTGCCGTCGCTCGACCGGCAAGTGCGCTACCGCGACAGCTTTCTGAACCAGGCGCTGCTCGACATGGCCTTTCATTTATCGTCGGCGCTATGGCCGTGGACATTTCCGCACTTCAAGCGCCATACGCTCAGGCATCCGATACTTGTCTATCTCGGTGTCGGCCGGCGACTGGCGATGGGCGGCATCGAATCCTGGCGAGCCACGCGCACCATCGCAATCGCCACCGCGCGCGGACCACACTACCTGTTCGCCATGCAGACCGAGGACGACTACTCGCTCCGCGCCTATTCGCGATATCCCGATCTCGACACGCCGATGCGCGAGGCCATCGGGTCGTTCGCGGCGCACGCACCGCCCGCCGCCAGCCTTGTCTTCAAGCTCCATCCGCTCGATCCCGGATTGAAAGCATGGCGCCGCCGCATTGCGCGCATGGCACAGGACGCGGCTGTGGCCGAGCGAGTGTTCTATGTCGACGGCGGCGACCTCGATCCCTTGATCGAAAACGCATCCGGCGTGATCACGGTGAACAGCACCGTGGGCCTGCGGGCCATTGAACTGCGGCGCCCGATTGTTGCGCTGGGCGATGCGATTTACCGCGTGCCAGGGGTGGCGCACATGGAATCGCTCGATACGTTCTGGACCCATGCAAAGCCGCCGGACGCGGCGCTCGCCGATGCGTTGCTGCGCGCGCTGGCGGCGACATTGCATGTGCGCGGCGGATATTACACGCGGGATGCGCTGGATGCGGCCGCGGCGGGGATGGTTTACCGGTTGCATCACTTGAAGGTGAATCAACCGCTGGCGGCGGTGGTGCGGGGGGATGTGTTGGGGGAAGCGTGAGCCACTTGAATTGAATTCAGATCATGGACAGGACTGGGTCCACTCCCACGGATGGCCCTGCATGGCCACCCGGTTCATCGGGCGCGTCCTATCGTACGCGAATTCCCCGCTTCACCCTCCGCTGGGACGACGGGGTGTTTGAGAAACGAATGGGTGTGGTAGCCGTCATGAACTATGGAAGTTTCCGTCGTCCCAGCGGAGGCTGGGACCCAGTCCACTATACAATCTGATCATACAAATCGTCCCATCCCGGATTCGAACCTTCGATCAGATTCAACTTCCATAGTCGTTTCCACGCCTTGATTTGTTTTTCGCGCACGATTGCCGATTCCATCGTCTCGTGAACTTCGTACCAAACCAGAGTGTGTACACAGTATTCCTTCGTGAACCCGTCGACGAGGTCGTTCTTGTGTTGCCACACGCGTTTGACCACGTCGGACGTCACGCCTGTGTAGAGTGTGCCGTTTTTTTGGCTTGCCAGTATGTACACGCAGGGTTGTTTCATTGTGATGTTGGTGGGACTGGGTCCGCTCCCACGGTTGGCCCTGCAAGGCCAACCGGTTCAACGGGTGCCTCCTATCGGACGCGAATTCCCCGTTTCACCCTCCGCTGGGACGACGTTGATTGAAATGATGTTGGTGGGACTGGGTCCGCTCCCACGGGTGGCCCTGCATGGCCACCCGGTTTCTCGGGCACGATGCTTTGCATCGCGAAACCCCCGTTTCACCCTCCGCTGGGACGACGGATGCTAGATTTGGCTAACGCGGTCCGCGCCCCCCGCCGCCAAACCCCACCACCCGCAAGATCCACTGGGCCCATGCCGCCGGCAGCACCGATAGCGACCACATGGCGAATGCCAGCGGTTGCGGAAAGCTGATGCGGGCCTGGTTTCGCGCCAGACCCGCCTTGATGCGTTTTGCGGCATCGTTGGGCGAGAGCTGGAACGGCTTTGATGTCGGGAACTGGGCGCTCATTGAAGTCTCCACAAACCCCGGCAGCACCACATTTATCGCGATGCCCTGCGGCGCCAGCCAGCCGCGCAGCGCTTCGCCGTAGGCTTTCAACGCGGCTTTGCTCGCGCTATACGCCGGCGTGACCGGCAGGCCGACGTAGGCCGAGAGCGAACTGATCAGCGCCACCTGTCCCCGGCCGCGCCGGCGCATATGCGGCAGGAGCGCGGAAATGGTGGCGATGGCGGCGCGCAGGTTGATATCGAGTACGCGCTCGATATCCGGCCAGGATTCGCCATCGGCGCCGGCGATGCTGGTGGCGCCGGCGTTGACGATGGCGAGGTCGATGGGCGTGCGCTGCGAGAGTTGATCGAGGGCGAGCAAGAGTTGATCGCATTGCGTCAGGTCCAGCAGCAGCGGAATCACGATCGCGCCGCGCTGACCGCATTCGCGCGTGATGGCGTCCAGTTTTGCCGGGTCGCGGCCATGCAGCACCAGCGTGCGAGAAGGTGCGGCGTAGGCCAGCGCCAGCGCGCGGCCGATACCGCCGGTGGCGCCGGTGATCAGGATCGACTGCGGCGTGGCAAATGGGCTCATGGGCCAGACGTGCTCGTGGATTCGGCGCGCCCATCCAGCCGCGCCAGCAGTGCATCGACCTGGGCGAAATGCTGCGGCCACGTCGTCTGCTGGAACTGGTTCATGCGCGCGATCTGCGCGGCGCGCAGCACGCTGCCGGGCTGCGCGTAATCTCGGATGAGTGTTTCCCAGCGCGGGCCATCGAGCGGGTCGGCGTAATCGGGGACGCCGTCGGCAGTCTCCTGGAAAACCGGCAATTCATTCGCGATCACCGGCACGCCGAGCGACAGTGCTTCGGTTACCGGCAGGCCATAACCCTCGGCGAACGACGGGAACAGCAGCGCGCGTGCGTGATGAAGATAGGTGATGAGTTCGGCATCGCTGCAACCGGATTTCTCGATCACCACGCCTTTCAACGGCAGGCAGCGTTCCAGCAGGTCAACGACGTTTTCGCATTCCCAGCCGCGCTTGCCGATGACCACCAGGCAGGGCGCCGAAGTGCCCATGGTGGCCACCAGGTGGCGCCACAGGTGCAGCAACATCCAGTGATTCTTGCGCGGCTCAATCGTGCTGAGCATCACGAAGTAGGGATGCGCCATCGGCCGCGGCCCGGGCGCAATGGCCTGAAAGCCCGGGGCCAGCAAGGCGGAAATCGCCGGCGGACACGTCAGCTTGTCTTCGCAGCAAAACGCCTGCAGGTCTGCCAGCGTGTGCTGCGAATTGGCGACAATGCCGGCGCCCACGCCCACCGCGCAACGCATGCGGCCGATGTGCGCCGCATATTCGCCAGGCCGGCAATACTCCGGATGGGTGATCGGGATCAAGTCGTGAATCACAATGATCGGACGTGCGCCGCGCTGCCGAAGCAGCCAGGCGTAGTGCCGGTTCTCGAGGCCGGTGTGGCTGGTATTGAACAGGAATGTTCCTTTCACGTCGTGAGGTATCCACCACGTGAGGAAAGCCTTCACGACCAGCCAGACTGCCAACGGTTTCATGGCCACGTCCGGCGCGGTCAACGCGCCAAAGGCGGCCCGGGAATCGGCAGCGGACAATTTGGCGCTAAACGGCCCCAGGCACAGCACCGCCCGCGATTGTCCGCCGTAGTGGCGGACATATTCAATGCCGACCCGGTCGATGCCGGTGGGCAGCACGCTGGTGAGCCGCCGGTAAACCAGGCGCGTGATGTCGATGAGGTAGGGGGGCAAGGTGGGGTAAGGTAGGTTGGCGGGATGGAGGTTAATGAAAGTGCTCACGTGCGAGTGGCAGTGCTGCCGAATTGCTGAATCTCCATGCGGTTAAGGAAAGCCGCTCGCGTTCACTCAGGTACTCCTCCCTTTGAAAAAGGGAGGGCGGGAGGGATTTTCGGTGGTTGCGTTTATGTGCCGACCGAAAATCCCCCTCGGTCCCCCTTTTTCAAAGGGGGAAGTGCCTGGTGAAGTGCGAGCGGCTTTTGCGAACCACTTCCCCATTCGTTGACTGGGGAAGCCTCACTTCGTCGAACCAGGCAGGAATTCATCGCGGCCAGCGCCACGAGCCGCCAAACTCCCACCTTGCACACACCGCGCACCATGGCTGGATTCTATTACACTACGCATAGCAACCGGCCTGTGCGAATACCCTGCGGGCCTCCATTCATACAGATCAAGTGAGATTATGTCGTTCACCCACCGGTATTCAGTCGTCCCCATCCTCGCGGCGGCCTTCCTTTCCGGATGCGCCCTTTTTCCCACCAGCGGCCCCAGTGTCAAGGAAGTCGAGCAATCCGCACAGCCTGCTGCCGCCAATGCGATCCAGATCGTCGAAGTCGATGATGCCGTGACGCGGCGCCTGCTTTCGCAGCGCAAACAGACCCTGTTCTCGGAGGCGCTGGGCAATGCCGCCAGTGCCAGCCACCTGGTGGGCGCGGGCGACGTGCTTGAGGTTTCCATTTGGGAGGCGCCGCCCGCGACCCTGTTCGGTGTCGGCACGCTCGATGCGCGCGGCACCGTTTCCGGCGTGCGCGCCACCGTTCTGCCGGAACAGGTGGTGAACAACGAAGGCTTCATCTCGGTACCGTTCGCGGGCCGCATCCAGGCCGCCGGCCGCACGCTGCAGGCGATCGAAGCGGAAGTGGTCAAGCGCCTGACGGGCAAGGCCAACCAACCGGAAGCGCTGGTCCGACTCGCACGCAACGTGTCATCGAATATCACCGTCGTCGGCGAAGTGACCAACAGCACGCGCGTCCCGATCACGCCCAGCAATGAAAAGCTGCTGGACGTGCTGGCCGCCGCCGCCGGCGTGCGCCAGCCGGTGAACAAGATGACCATCCAGGTCACGCGCGGTCAAAACGTTTACGCGCTGCCGCTGGATACCATCATTCGCGATCCGCGACAGAACGTGCGCATGCAGGCCGGCGACGTGGTCACCGCGCTGTTCCAGCCGCTGAGTTTCACGGCACTGGGCGCCACCGGCAAGAACGAAGAAATCAATTTCGAAGCGCAGGGCATTACCCTCGCCCAGGCGCTGGGGCGTGTCGGCGGATTGCGCGATGACCGCACGGACGTGAAAGGTGTCTTCATCTTTCGCTTCGAACCGGCCGACGCCTTGAAGTGGCCCAGGCAACCGGTGATGAGCACGCCCGAGGGCATGGTGCCGGTCATTTACCGGATCGATATGCGCAACCCGGCCAGCTTCTTTGTGATGCAAAGTTTTGCCATCAACAACAAGGATCTGCTCTACGTCTCGAACGCGCCGATCGTCGAATTCCAGAAATTCCTGAATGTGGTGTTCTCGATTGCGTATCCGGTGTTGACGGCGGTGCAGGTGACGCAGTAGGGAAACTACGTCATCCGAGCGAACAACCACAGGAGTTGCGCCGGGCTGGGACCCAGTCCAATCCATGCTCTTGAAAGTTCGGACGGACTGGATTCCGGCTTTCGCTGGAATGACGAAGTTTTGAGGATTCGATAATTCCCAATAGGGAACATCTAAAATCCCTGTCATTCCCGCGAACGCGGGAATCCATTTTTCGTAAATCATTGATGCGCGTAGAAAAATGGATCCCCGCGTTCGCGGGGATGACAAGTTTTTGAGAATTTTAGAAGTCCCAATAGGGAACTTCTATTAACCCCTGTCGTACCGGCGAACCGCTCCAAAGGCGGCGCCGGGCTGGTACCCAATTTTCGCAAGTCATTGAGTTGCAGGAAAAATTGGGCCCCGGACTAAATCCGGGGCGACAGATTTGTAGGTTTTTAGAAGTTCCCAATAGCGTAAATCGCCATTTGGCGGGGCTTTCCGGGCAAAAACGGCTGGAGAGGCGCGCCGGTGCTGGAGTTTTCACAACGCCCGATAATTATCGCGGCCGAACAGTGCCGCAGGGTGGGTTGCGCGCAGCGCGGCCCATCGTTTCCACATGCAGCAAAGATGGGTAGCGTTGCGCGCAACCCATCCACCGGCACAGCGGGAAAAATTTTCTCTGCGGCAAGTGCATAACAAGGGGAGCGAATGACTGAACCCACAGCCACTGGCATCACCGGCTTTCTCGCCGCGCAGCAGGAAAAATCCGCGCTGCGTTTCATCACCTGTGGCAGCGTGGATGACGGCAAGTCAACGCTGATTGGCCGCCTCCTGCAAGAATCGGAACGTATTTTCGACGACCCGTTGCAGGCGCTGGAAAAGGACTCGAAGCAATACAGCGCGCAAGGCGGGAAGACCGACTTTGCCCCGCAGGTCGATGGCCGGCAGACGGAGCGCGCACAGGGCATCGCCATCGATGTCGCCTACCGATCCTTCAGCACCGGGCAACGAAAATTCATCGTCGCCGATGCTCCCGGCCACGAGCAGGACACGCGCCACATGGCCACCGGCGCCTCGACGGCCGAGCTGGCCATCATCCTCGTTGATGCTCGCAAGGGCGTGCTCACGCAGACGCGCCGCCATTCGCGCATCGTGGCCATGATGGGCATACGCCACGTGGTACTGGCGATCAACAAGATGGATCTGGTGGCCTTCGATGCAAGCGTGTTTGCGCGCCTTGACGCCGAGTATCGGGAATTTTGCGCGGGCTTCGGCTTGGCATCGATTCAAACCATTCCACTTTCAGCCCTGGAAGGCGACAACGTCGGCGCGCCGAGCGCGCGCATGCCCTGGTATCGCGGGCCCACGCTGATCGAACATCTGAATGTCATCGAGACGGCGCCCGTGACTGCGTTAAGGCCACTGCGTTTACCGGTGCAATCGGTGAATCGCCCCGACCAGAATTCCCGCGGTTTCTGCGGGCGCATTGCCGACGGCGAGGTGCGCCCCGGCGACGCGGTGCGGGTATTGCCATCGGGCGTGCGCGCCACGGTGAAAGCAATCGTCGCATCGGGCGGCGATGCGGCGCACGCGAGCGTGGGCGAAACCGTGACCCTCACCCTGACGGAGGAAATCAACGCGAGCCGGGGCGACGTGATCGTCGCGGCGGAAGCGCCGCCGGAAGTGGCTGACCAGTTTGAATGCCGGCTGCTGTGGATGTCCGAACATCCCTTGCTGCCCGGGCGGCCCTATCTGCTGAAGCTGCATAACAAGGAAGTCACCGCGACCATCAGCGACATCAAATACTGCGAAGACATCGACAGCGGCGCGCACCTGGCGGCGAAGACGCTGGCGCTCAATGAAATAGGTGTCGTCAATGTCTCGCTCAGCCAGCACGTGACCTTTGAGCCCTACACGGTCAGCCGCACATTGGGCGGCTTTATCCTCATCGACAAGCTCAGCGCTGAAACGGTGGGCGCGGGCATGATCGAATTCGCGCTGCGCCGCGCGGCCAACATCCACTGGCAGGCAGTGGAAATCAACCAGCATGCGCGCGCGGCGGCCAAGCACCAGGCGGCGCGCTGCGTGTGGTTTACCGGCCTTTCCGGCGCCGGCAAATCCACCATCGCCAACCTGCTCGAAAAACGTTTGCACGCCGCCGGCAGGCACACCTACCTGCTCGATGGCGACAATGTGCGCCACGGGCTCTGCCGCGATCTCGGTTTTACCGAGGCCGATCGCGTGGAAAATATCCGGCGGGTGGCGGAAGTCGCCAGGCTGATGGTGGATGCGGGCCTGGTCGTGCTGGTCTCATTCATCTCGCCCTTTCGTTCCGAACGCAGGCTCGCGCGCGGCTTGTTTGCCGAGGACGAATTCGTGGAGGTGTTTGTCGATGCGCCGCTTGAAGTCTGCGAGCAGCGCGACTCGAAGGGCCTTTACGCCAAGGCGCGCCGGGGAGAGCTGAAAAACTTCACCGGCATCGATAGCGCCTACGAGCCGCCCGAAGCGCCCGAGATCCACTTGCAATCGGGTGCGATTGATCCGGAGACTTGCGCGGCGGCGATATTGGAGCGGCTGGCGATCGATTGACGCAGTCGGTCCAGCCGGTAAGGAATGGTCTGAAGATCACGCAGGATGATTAAGTCACGACTTTATTGAAGTAAAAACTCGTAAAGTCGCGACTTTATTGAATTTGTTGTATGCTATAGCCATGAAACGCTATCTCGATAAATTGGTGCTGAACGACCTTGCGACCAAAGTGGTCGTCTTGACCGGGCCGCGCCAAGTGGGAAAGACCACCTTGAGCAAGCAGCTTATGCACTCCTTCGGTGGCGCGCAGTATCTAAACTGGGATGTGCTGGCGGACCGCGCCGTACTGCAGCGGCAGTCGTGGAATCCGCGTGCCGGTTTGCTGGTGATGGACGAGATTCACAAAATGCGCAACTGGAAAGCGTGGCTCAAGGGGGTGGCGGACGGCCGTCCTGCCGGCCAGGCGATGTTGGTGACGGGCAGTGCTCGCATGGAGACCTTTCGTCAGGCTGGTGAATCCCTGGCAGGGCGGTACTTTTCGTTTCGGCTACATCCCATATCGGTGCGCGAGTGGTGTGCACACCAGGGGGTCGAATCTGCAACCGCGCTTGATCACTTGCTGGCGAGGGGTGGTTTTCCTGAACCTTGCCTGGCGGCTGACTCGACGCAGGCTGAGCGTTGGCGACAACAGTATTTCACCGATCTCATTCGCGAAGACGTGTTGGATTATTCCCGGCTGCAGGAGATCAACACGATGCGGTTGTTCGTTGAACTGCTGCGTGAGCGTGTCGGGTCGCCACTATCGTTGGCCTCGATTGCGCGCGATCTTGCCATCGCGCCGGCGACCTTGAAACGCTATCTTGATATTTTGCAGGCACTGTTCATCGTCTTTGCGGTGCATCCATGGCATCGAAACGTCGGGCGGGCCATTCTTCAAACGCCAAAGGTATATTTTTTTGATACCGGATTGGTGCGCGGCGATCCGGGAGTGTGCCTCGAGAATGCGGTGGCAGGCATGCTGCTGAAGCAGGCGCATTTCCTGCAAGATAGCGCGGGGCGGGAAACGGGTCTGCATTACGTCCGCACCAAGGACGGCGCGGAAGTCGATTTTGCACTCAGCGAGGCCGGCAAATTGACACAGTTGATCGAATGCAAATTGGGTGACGCCAAACCGCATCGGGCACTGACGCGTTTCGCGGCACAGTTTTCCGAAGCGGACGCGGTACAGATCGTGTATGACCTGCGACAGGAAGAATTCCGCAATGGAATCGCCATAAAGGACGCGGCCAACTGGCTCGCGCAGTTGGCCGCATGAGCATAGCAAAGCGTATTGAATCCCGCGCGTCGGCCTGGTTCTCTCCTTCCCCCTCGCAGTGGGAACACCCGAAAGGGGTGCGCCGGGCCGGGATGCGGGTTCAGCACCCGAACCTTCGCGATCCCGCATGGAGCACCGACAAATTGGATATGAATAACTTCCATCCCACTATTGAGAATTACATAAATGTGTGACGACGGGATTTGTCTCGATGATTCGTAATTCTCAATAAATGGACCTGATGCTCATCATCGCCGGCGCCGTGACCGGCCTGGTCGTCGGCCTGACCGGCGTGGGTGGTGGCGCGTTGATGACGCCGCTGCTCTTGCTGGTATTCGGCGTGGCCCCGCTCGCCGCTGTTGGCACCGATCTCTGGTTCGCGGCCATCACCAAGCTGTTCGCGACCAAGGTGCACCACGGCCACGGGCTGATCGACTGGCAAGTGGCGAGGCGCCTTTGGACCGGCAGCCTGACGGCATCGGTAGCGACGCTGGTGTGGATAAAGCTGGCGCCAATCAACGAGGACGCCATCGGATTCATGAAAGTGGCCATCGCCGCCGCCGTCATCCTGACCGCGCTGGGCATGTTGTTCCAGAAGCCGCTGCAGGCCATTGGCCGCCGCTTTCAGGCCGCCGACGCGGAACACTTCAAGGCACTGCAGGGGCCTTTGACGGTCGCGTGCGGCGCGGTGCTAGGTTTGCTGGTGACGCTGACATCCGTTGGCGCCGGCGCCTTGGGCGCGGTGTTTCTCGTCTATCTCTACCCGCTGCGCCTGCCGCCGCCACGCCTGATTGCCACCGATATCGTCCACGCCATTCCGCTGGCCATGTTTGCCGGCACGGGGCACCTGCTGATGGGCAATGTGGACTTTGGCCTGCTGGGTAATTTGCTGTTGGGCTCGATCCCGACGGTGATCGTCGGGGCAATGCTGTCGGCGCGATTGCCGCATGCGCTGCTGCGGGGGGCGTTGGCGCTGGTGTTGCTGCTGATTGGCGGCAAGCTTTGGTGGACGATAGTCCAGTAGTGCCCTGCCACTGCAAGTCCATTACGTCACATGATTTGAGCCGGACCCATTTCGACCTTCGGGCACAATGAGGATGGGATCGCGCTTCCTCACAGGGGATTGCCGCTGTGATGGTAGTGATTTTGCGACGATATTTCCACACCGTCGAGTTCCGCAAAAAATACCCGACCACGGTTGCGGCTCACTTCAAAAATCCTATACAACGCCGGCCAACAGGCTCTCATACGGAATACGCAAGCCGTCGTGCAGTCGCTTCACCATCCGCAGGCTCAATGGCCGCTTGCGGTTCAGCACCTCGGACACGCGTCCGCTGGGCCCGATGTAAGCCTCGAGATCGAGCGGTGTCAGCCCCTGTTGCTCCATTCTGAACTTGATGGCATCAACGGGATCGGGCGGGCCAATCGGGTAATGCTTGTATTCGTAGGCCTCGATCAAAGTCACCAGTACTTCCATCTCATCAGCCTCGGCGGTGCCTTCCCTCGCCTGGAAAATACCTTCAAGACGACGAAAGGCCGCATGCAATTCATCGTCGTTTCGGATGGGCTTAATATTCATTTACGGTCTCCACATTGATTAAATCGTACTGCGCATGGGTGCCAATGAATTTCACCCAGACGATTCCGGCCCGGTACTGCATTTCCACGACCAAGCGATACTTGTGGCCGCCGATGTTGAACACAACCCGATTGTTGCCACAGATACTGGCATTTCCATACTGATCCTTCACTGCCTGCGGCGACACCCACGCTGCTCGCAGTGCTTCCTCATGCCAACTTTCGAGGGGGCCTCGGGCATCTCGGTATGCTGCATGTTCCCAGAACTTCTTTAACGTACTTTTGGCAACAATGCGCATAACAAGCCATTTCTCCCATTTTGGGAGTATTGTAGATGTTAGGCGGACCTTAATCAACAGGTATGAAAGGATCGTCGGCGACCTGATTGAAGACTACGAAACCGCACATCTCCCTCTGCCGGACGTCACCGGCGTCCAGGCGCTGAGATTTTTGATGGAGCAACACGGGATCAAGCAAAGCGATCTGCACGAAATTGGCAGCGAGGGCGTGGTGTCCGAGATCCTCACGGGGAAGCGGGATCTCAATATTCGCCAAGTCCGGGCGCTAAGCGAACGCTTTGGAGTTTCCCCGGCCACATTCGTGTGAGGCCCTGAGTGGAAGATCATGGCCAAGAAAATGGGGCACAGGGGAAATGAAGCCACGGCGCGCGAGTTTTTTTGACCTGTGCACTTCTTCGAGGCTATGCGGCCTGCCTATACTTCAATTCCGGCAATCTTGTAGTTACTGAAAAATCATCTGTATGCGGCTGCGCAGCTTCAACCCGGCGGGCGTCCTGAAAACGGCATGGGCGTCCAGTCCGTCAAACTGCAGCTTGCCGCGGCTGGGTTGGTACAAACCAACCAGCAGGCGCGCCACGGTGCTCTTGCCGCAACCCGATTCACCCACCAGCGCCAGTGTTTTACCTTTTTCAATCGCAAAACTCACGCCGTCCACCGCGTGCAACAAAGTGCGCGGCTGGCGCGCCAGCATACGATTGAGCCAGGGCGGCGACACGTCAAACGTCATGGCCAGATCATTGGCCTGCACCAGCGGTATGTTTGTTGTCATAGCGGTGTGGACACAGGCTGAGTGCAACTGGCTTCGTGCAGCCAGCAGGCTGCGCGCGTCACGCCGGCGCTCATCAGCTCAGGCCGTTCGCTGCTGCACCTGGCAAACGCCTGCGGGCAGCGCGGGTGGTAGGCGCAGCCGGCGGGAATGGCATTCAGGCGCGGCATGGCGCCATCGATCTGGTTCAGCCGCTCACGGTCCAGGCCGATGTCGGGGATCGCCGCCATCAAACCCGCCGTATAAGGATGCGCCGGGTGGTTGATGACCTCGTGCACCGGCCCGATTTCAGCAATGCGCCCGGCGTACATCACGGCCACGCGGTCGCAGGTCTCAGCAATCACGCCCATGTCGTGCGTGATCAGCATCACGGCCGCGCCGTGCTGGCGGCAGATGGATTTGAGCAAGCTGATGATTTGCGCCTGTATCGACACATCCAGCGCGGTGGTGGGTTCGTCCGCCACAATCAGTTGGGGCTCAGCCGCCAGCGCCAGCGCAATCACCACGCGCTGGCGCATGCCGCCCGAGAACTGGTGCGGGTAGTGATCAATGCGTTGCTCCGCGGCCGCAATGCCGGTGTCCTTGAGCAAAGTGATGGCACGCTCGCGCGCCTCTTTTTCATTGACCGGCAGGTGCGCCCGTATCGTCTCGGTCAACTGGCGACCGACGGTGTACAGCGGGTTGAGCGAGGTCAGCGGGTCCTGAAAAATGGCGCCTATGCGCTTGCCCCGGATCTGGTGCATCTGCTCAAAGCCGAGGTTGTCTATGCGCTGGCCTTGCAGCAGAATCTGCCCGCCGGCAATGCGCCCGGGTGGCTCCAGCAGGCCAATGATGGCGGCGCCAGTGATGGACTTGCCGGCGCCCGACTCGCCCACCACGCCCAGGATCTCGCCCGGCGCAATATCAAACGAGATACCGTCCAGCGCGCGCAAGCTGCCGCGTCGATGGGGAAATTCAACC
>JANNGY010000371.1:0-4333 GCA_031404095.1 Betaproteobacteria bacterium
CGGATTTGGCAGGCACATGGCAAGCCGCAGGGCTTGCCGTGTGTCCGGCCAAATCTATCGAGCGCGAAGGCCCGGTGTAGCACGCAGTACAAATTGGATTTCACAAAGTTGACCTTTGCCAAGAGTGAAAATGGTGACGAATAGGGGCCGACCCATGAAATATGCAGGCTAGCACTGCGCCGTTTGCGTCGAATGGCGCGCCAAATCCAGCAGTCGCGCGGTGCCGGTTACCGCATCTCTGGCCCGCCCTCCCATTTCCAGCGATAGCTGGAAATCGTACTTCTGGAAGAATGCGTTGAATTTCTCGCCACCGAACGTGCCGACGGCAAACAACTCGTCGGTGCGCGCGTCGTGCTCGAGCAGGATGGCGGCAAGCGGCTGTGGCGCGGGGCCGCTGACGACTTTGGCGCCGGCAAACGGGTCATACACGCTCTTATCGGCACAACAGGTAATGACCTTGCCGCGGGCATTGGCGGCGCTGGGGCCGGCACGAAAGCCGATAAAGCTTACCTGCCTGGTCGGATAGGCCAGCTTGTGCGCACAGATGGCCGAGTAGGCAACGATGGTTTTTCTGCCGCCGACGCCGCCCGGCCAGTCGTACGGATTGCCGTCTTCGGTTTTCAGGCCCACTTTGTCCGCTGCCGGTTTGTCGAGATTCAGCAGGAAGCAAGGTGTCGAGGCGTAGGGATAATTGAACACATAATTGAAATTGGTCTTCAGCGAGCGCGCCTTGATAGCCTTGCCGTCGGCATCGACCAGTTTCACGCGCGCGTATTTGCGGGCGGCCAACGGCGTTGGGGAATTCCCGGCGGGAGTTGCCTGCGGTGTGATTGCCGAGCCCTGCGCATGCCCGTCTGCCGCGGCGCACGCGGCAGATCCGGCGGCGCTGGCCACACAGATTTCGATGAATTTGCGGCGCGTGGTTTCCACGCTATTGGTTTGCGCAGGGCGATTCGGGACTGCATGACCCGCCGGGAAGGTTCGCATACGCGGATCGGCAGTTGCGTGCCATCAAATCACCCCTTCCAGAATCTGCACGTCGACACTTGTGCCGGCATCCACATTGCCGACGTGGTCGTGGAGCATGATGAAGCAGTTGGCGTCCGACATCGATTTCAGGATTCCCGACCCCTGCTCGCCGGTCGTGCGAACCTTGAACTCGCCATCTTCGAGATACAGCACGCCACGCTGGTATTCGGTGCGGCCCGGCGCCTTGCGGATCGGCGACGTGCAAATCGCTTTCAGCAGCGGCTGCACCGGTAACGGATTGACACCTGGCAGGATAAGCAGGGCATCGCGCACGAACTGGTAGAACGTCACCATCACCGATACCGGGTTGCCGGGCAGGCCGAAGAAATGGGCCGAATTTCCGTTGCATGCGATCTTGCCGTAGGCGAGCGGCCGCCCGGGTTTCATGGCGATTTTCCAGAAAACCACTTCGCCCAGTTTGGCCAGCAGCGCCTTGACGAAATCCGCTTCGCCGACCGATACCCCGCCCGAGGTGATGACGACGTCACCGATGGCGCTGGCCTCGTGGAAGGCTTTTTCCAGCAGGGCCGGGTCGTCGCGGATCACGCCCATGTCGATGATTTCACAGCCCAGGCGCGTCAACATGCCGTGCAGCGTATAGCGGTTGCTGTCGTAAATCTGCCCTTCGGCCAGCGGGTTGCCGATGGATACCAGTTCATCGCCGGTGGAAAAAAACACCACGCGCAATGGCCGGTACACGCCAATTTCGCCAATCCCCAGCGAGGCCAGCAGGCCCAATTCGGCCGGCCGCACCAGGCGGCCTTTGGCCAGCGCCACCGCCCCCGCCTTCAGGTCCTCGCCGGCATAGCGTACGTTTTGCCCCAGCCTCACGCCGGGGCTGAAGGAAATCGACCTGCCGTTGGCCGTTGCCTTTTCCTGCATGACCACGGCATCGCATCCTTCGGGCACCACGCCGCCGGTAAATATTCGTACGCATTCACCCTTGCCGACCGGCTTGCCGAACGGCACGCCGGCAAAACTCGAGCCGATCTCCGTCAGCGTTGCCGCAGGGTCCATGGCGAGATCATCAAAGCGGATCGCCCAGCCGTCCATGGCCGAATTGACGTGGGCAGGCACATTGACCGGCGAGAAGATGTCTTCGGCCAGCACGCGGCCTAGCGCACTGCGTAGCGGCACGCGCGCCACACCCGATACCGGCGAAAGAAACGCCTGGATGAACTCGCGCGCCTTGGCCACCGGCATGGAATTCGGATCGTAATCGTCGGCACAGGAGGCTTCGGTAATCGTGAGCGGCTTGTTCATGCGTCTTGCCTAGGCGAAATTGAGCGGAATGGTGGCGTCTATCGTGATTGTACCGTCTGGCTGAAGCGTGACAATCGCCAGTTCCCGCAACACGCAGCGCCATTCGCCTCTTACTTCCTGTTGTGCAATGGCGTGCATCGCGGCGAATGCGGGACTCGAGGGATTGGCGCCAACGCGGCCAATGGTAACGTGTGGCAGATAGGGAATATCGTCGCGCAGGAAGGCCTTGAGAATGCCGCGATATAGCTTGTCGTGCAGGGCAACGATGGCGTCGGCGCGATCGCGCACCATGAGGAAGACGAACTCATCGAGGATGCCTTCGATATCGCGAAAACTCACCGGCAGGGAAGGCCAGTTGCCGACGACGCGGCGGATGTGGGCTGCCAGCTGAACGACGCTGAGGTTGGTGGGAAACGGAAACACCAACGTGACGTGTGCCGGCAGCAAGTCCGCCACGGGATCGAAGCGCCGGCGGAATGGCTCGATCGGCGAATCCATCGGGAACGGCGGAAACCAGACGATTGCCCGGCGCGGCAGGGGCGGGCGCAGGGCAAGTTTGCGGACATTGCGTTTTCCCGCCATGGTGTTTGCGGCGGCGCTAGCCGGGCGGAAGGGATTGCTCGAATGACTTCAACTCGTCGACGGTGTTGATATTGGAAAACGCCGCTTCCTCATCGTCGAACTGGACTTCCGCCACCTGCAGCGTGGCATACCATTTGTCGATCTTGCGCTGGCCGCTTTCGAGGAACGCCTGCAGGTGTGGGGCCAGGCTGGTTTTGGTGAGGCAGAACACCGGGTGGGGCTGGTCGAAAGTCCGGGCGACAGCGAGGTCGGCGTTCTCGATCCGTAACGCGTCCGAAAGGCGCGCGATCAGATCGGCCGGCAGGAACGGTGAATCGCAGGGAACGGTGGCGATGAGCGGATGGTTCGCGTGGGTCATGCCGATGTGCAGTCCCGCCAGCGGGCCGGCAAAGCCTTCGATGGCATCGGCAATGACGCGATGGCCGAACGCCGCATATTCCTCTAGGCTGCGGTTGGCATTGATCAGCACTTCATCGACTTGCGGGGTGAAACGCGCCAATACATGGGCAACCATGGGCCTGCCGCGGAACGGCTGAAGGCCTTTGTCGATACTGCCCATGCGTGAGCCGCGGCCGCCGGCGAGGACGAGTCCGGTAATTTTTTGCATTCAGAAATCGTGAAAGGGCGCCCACGCCGGACGTTCATCGGTAAACGAGTTGGCGTGCGGTTGACGATCGACCGGCGTGACGAACAAGGCCAGCGGGATGTGGAATTCATCGGCCCAGTTTGCCTCGCGGCGGGACTCGAACGCCAGGCGCGTGCCGCAACGCGTGCAGAACTTGCGCCAGGTGTTCGGTGAAGATTCGTAATTGCTGATGAGGCCGGCGCCGCGGGTGATTGCCACCTGGTCGCGCTTAAAGCCGACCCAGGTCACCGATCCGGCGGCATGGCTGGTCCGGCAACTGTGGCAATAGCAGTGCGCCACAAAGCGCGAGGGAAATTTCGCCATCATTTCCACGCCTCCGCAATGGCAGCGGGCAATGGCTGCCTCAGGCATGCGCGGCCGCTGCGGATCGCACCAGCCTCTGCGCACCGGTGAACAACAGGTAATGCTTGTTCACCGCGCGGCCGATCATGGTGATGCCGGTCTTCTGCGCGATCTCGTAGCCCATCTGCGTGAGTCCCGAGCGCGAGACGAGGAAAGGAATGCCCATCTGCGCCGCCTTGATCACCATTTCACTGGTAAGCCGCCCGGTGGTTGCTGCGCAGCGGAGCCGGCTTTCACGTGCTCAAGTTGCTCGATCGTCGCGAGGCCGCCGCGCTGCGGATCGTGCAGACCCGCGCGCGGCACATCCTGCTGCGCACTTCGGAGCAGTTGACCGCGCAGGTCGCCTCGCAGCGCCTGGCGGAGTACAAGCGCCAGATCGAAACCCGCGCACGCAGCTTCGAGGACATCGCGCGCGAGTTCAGCGAAGACGGCTCGGCGGCCAGCGGCGGCGACCTCGGCTGGGCGCAGCCG
>JANNGY010000372.1:0-3105 GCA_031404095.1 Betaproteobacteria bacterium
AACAATGACATTTTGATTATGTTCTTGGTAAGCTTCAGCAAGCGCGGATTCCTGGTGAATAAATAGCCAAGAAATGTCGCCGAAATTGCAAGCACGGCGACCATGAGCAGCAGTCGTAGGCCGATCAGCATACTTTGAGGACGGGGCTCGTCACACCGCGGCGAGAGACATATTGCCGAATGCCGCTGGCAATTGATCGCGCTTGTCGAAAGTCACAAATTCATAAGAGGTCTCATCCGCCAGCAGCATCCGCACCAGCTGGTTGTTCATGGCGTGACCCGACTTGATGCCGTGGAAGGCACCGATCAACGGGTGTCCGAGCATATACAAATCACCGACCGCATCAAGCGCCTTGTGCTTGACGAATTCGTCGTCGAATCGCAGTCCCTCACTGTTCAGCACGCGGAAATCGTCGATGACAATGGCATTGTCCAGCGAACCGCCCAGACCCAACCCCATCGCGCGCATCATTTCCACTTCGTGGGTGAATCCAAACGTACGCGCGCGGGCAACGTCCTTGGCGAACGAGACGCTGGCAAAGTCAATTTCGACCTCGGAGGCCGACCGGTCGAAGACCGGATGATCGAACTCGATGGTGAACTTCAACTTGAAGCCATTGAATGGCGTGAGTGATACAAAGCGGTCCTTGTCTTTCAACTCCAGCGGTTTTTTGACACGGATATAGCGCTTGGCCTTGCCCTGCTCTTCGATGCCAGCCGACTGCAGCAGGAAAATGAACGGGCCCGCGCTGCCATCCAGGATCGGCACTTCTTCGGCAGACAAGTCCACATAGGCATTGTCGATACCGAGGCCGGCGAAAGCTGACATCAGGTGTTCGACCGTCGCCACCCGGGCGCCGGTTTGCGAATCTTCAATTCGCGTGGAAAGCCGCGTGTCATTGACGTTCAAGGCATGGGCACGCACCATCGGCGCGCCGGGCAGGTCAGTGCGGCAAAAGACGATGCCGGTGTCGGGCGGCGCCGGACGGATCCACATCTCGACGCGATGGCCGAGGTGGACGCCCACGCCGGTGGCGCTGACTTTATTCTTGAGGGTTCGCTGCTTGATCATGAAAGGTGCAATTAACTGAATTAATTGAAGAATTGTGCCAATTTTAGCATTTTCAATCCCTCGCCCTGGCGCTTGTTACACGTCAGTCCGCTTTATGCGGGCCAGTCGTCGATGCCGAATATCGTGCAAGCGGGCAATGGTTTACATCCCCTTGCCCGCCGTGCGGTTTGGAATTCAGGATCCGCTCTTTTTATTGCTGCCTGAGGCCGTCTTCTTTGCCGGCTTGGAGTCTTTCTCTTCAGGTGCCTTTTGATCACCGATCACAGTGGTCAATGGGCAAACTTTGAATACCGCACATTTCTTGCAGCCAACAGCGAGTGCAATCGGGCAGATGACCATGATGGTCTCCTTTTGTAGTTTTAGTCGTGGGCCATCATACACCGCGTATTCGCAGGCCTCCGCATGGGGGTGAGACGGGAATTCGAGCCGCACGCGGCGAGCCGTCGAACGGCAATCGCCATGCAGGGCGATTGGCTGGGACAACGGTTCAAGTTCGGACGCCCTTCCAGGACGCGAAAAACGGCGAGCCGTCGAACGGCAATCGCCATGCAGGGCGAATTGCAGAGACGCTTTTCCATCCAGTGCGGCAGAGTTTCGCACTGGACGGAAATCGCGTGGAACGGTGCCTAGTCCGCCTGCTTCCGCAAAAACGCCGGGATGTCGTACATCTCGACACCCGATTGCTGCATCGCCGTCACGGTGGCATCGCGACGGCGGCGGGTGACGGCCGGCGTATCGAGATCGTGATAGTTGATCGCTCCTGCCGGGGAAGACATCGGCGCACCCATGGCGTCGTCGGTTCCGGTCCGGGCCATCACCGGCGCCGAATACACCATCTGCGGCTGGCGCTTGGAAATCGTGCCGCCGAGGCCGGTGGCCACGATGGTCACGCGCAATTGCTCGCCGATGCTGTCGTCCAGCACGCTGCCGAAGATCACGGTGGCATCTTCCGCGGTGAAGCTGCGGATGGTGTTCATGACTTCGTGGACTTCCTTCAGCTTGAGCGACTTGCTGGCCGTGATATTGACCAGCACGCCGCGCGCGCCGGTCAGGTTCACGTCTTCCAGCAGCGGCGAGGCCGCCGCGCGTTCAGCCGCAACCTGCGCGCGGTCCGGCCCGGAGGCCATCGCCGAGCCCATCATCGCGACACCGTTTTCGCTCATCACCGTGCGCACGTCGGCAAAGTCGACGTTCACCAGCCCGGGGCAGTTGATCACCTCGGCAATGCCCGCGACCGCGCCGTTGAGGACGTCGTTCGATGCTTTGAACGCGTCTTCGTAGGACACATCATCGCCCAGCACTTCCATCAGCCGGTCGTTCGGGATGATGATCAGTGAATCCACGTGCTGTTTCAGCAACTCAATGCCGGCCTCGGCGATTTTCTTGCGCTTGCCTTCGAACGCGAACGGCTTGGTGACGACCGCGACCGTCAACACGCCCATCTCGCGCGCGATTTCCGCGACGATAGGTGCAGCGCCAGTACCCGTGCCGCCGCCCATGCCGGCAGTAATGAACAGCATGTCCGCACCCTGGATCATCTCCGCGATGCGTTCACGGTCTTCAAGGGCCGCCTGTCTGCCGACTTCCGGATTGGCGCCTGCACCCAGGCCCTTGGTCACGTTGCCGCCCAGTTGCATCGTGATCTTGGACTGGTTGCGTTTCAGCGCCTGCGCATCGGTGTTGGCGCAGATGAATTCCACCCCCGCCACGCCGTTGCCGATCATGTGGTCGACTGCATTGCCGCCGCAGCCGCCGACACCGATCACCTTGATGATCGCTTCCGGTTGCTCTGTATCGATTAACTCAATCATGCTGACTCTCCTCTGCTGTGGAACAACTCAAAAATTCCCCTTAAACCATGACGCCATCTTTTCAAACACACTCTTGAAATTCGTGGAATGCATGCGCACGTGCTCGTCGCGTTTCTTCTGCTCGAGCGCGGACACCAGCAGCCCGACACCGGTGGAGTAGCGCGGATTGCGCACCACTTCCGCCAGTCCTCCCGAATACGTCGGCACGCCCAGGCGCACCGGC
>JANNGY010000373.1:0-11005 GCA_031404095.1 Betaproteobacteria bacterium
GTCTGGAACTTCCACTTGTACTCCGGCGGAATCGATTTCAGATCTTTTTGACGCACGTACAACGCGGCCCGCACCGGCAGGCCGATGGCACCCCACAGCGAATGCCGCACGACGCGAGCCAGCGTGACCCACACGTGCCCGTAAACCCAATCTTGGGCGGCCGGGCCGGGCGTCGGGTTGCGATGCACGCCCGCTCCTTCGACCCACGGTCCGTATCGTTTGGTCACCGTGTCATCGAGCGCGAAGGTCAGACGACTCTCGCCGTCGCCTACAACATTGTCGATGGCGGTAAGCATGACATTGGCGCCGAAGGTGGAAGTGCCGTTGCCGGTTACAACCACACTGGTCGCAGCCTGGGTGACGTGTGTAAACGTTTGCGAGATCGCTGCAGTATTGCTCGCGTCGCCCGCATAAATCGCAGTGATCATGGTGCTGCCAAAGGGCAAAGTACTGGTTGCACAGGTGGCCACATTGCTGGTGATGGCCTGTCCATCGCACCCTGTGATCGTGATGCCCCCGGCTTGAAAAGTGACGCTACCAGTCGGTGGCACGCCGCTGGTTAGAGTGGCGGTAAATGAAACGATATCACCGATGGTTGACGTGCCGTTGCCGGTGACAGTTACATTGGGAACGTATTGCCCCTCGACTACAAAGCGCTCGTTTTCAGTCGAGTCTGTGCCATTTATGGGGTCCCACCAATACATCGGCGTCAACTGGTTGTTTATCTCGTCCTGTTTGGTATAGAAAGAGTGAAATACATGGTTCGAATTGTTCATTGTCATTCCACCGCCACCGGTCGCGCCAAATTTGCCAGATCCAAACACCAATCCATAGTCACCCGCAGGCAACAGGACAGTCAGTGGTATTTGAACATCGCTACTGGGTACAGCGCCCGTGAAGATAGCGTTTGCAAGAGCGTATGCCTCGATGTTGCTCGGAGCGAAACTCGGCAATCCCGGATCAGGTGGTACGGGAATTATCGCAACGAAAATTTCTCGCGCGCCGACGAAAAAATGCCCGCCGACAGCGGTAACTTGAGTCTGGTGGGAGAGCGTAAATCGCGAGCCCTGAAACGAAGTCGCTGAGATGCTCGCGCCGCTGGTCTGTCCTGGTGTTCCAAGCGCTGCAGACTCGTATATCACTACTGCCCACGTTCCCGTAGAGACCAATGCCGCTAATGTCGCGGCAATTAGCAGGAACTGAATGCTTTTGAGACGCGTGAGAATTGACATTGATTTTCCGGCGATATTTGATCAAATTCGCACAACCAAACAAATGACAACAGGACAGCGTAAATTGGTTTTCACAGTGACACAATTTCAGCACGATTCATTGAATTCTCGAGCTCCCCGTTTCCAGAGCTCCAAGGTGTCTGGGCCGCCAGGTAGCCACGATACCAGCAGGTTAAAGCATTTGGCGAATAGCTCGCCGACGAGAGAGAAGTGGTGGTCACGCACATTGGGAACATAGGCATGGGCATCGCGGTTTCGGATGCTCGTCTTGAGGAGGCCATAGGCCGCGAGGATGAGGTTCCTATCCTGGTGCGTAGCATGGACTGCGTCAAATAGGAGACAGAGCGCAGCGGGCGCCTTGGTCTTGGAATTCTGGGCGACGAGATCTTGCAGAGTGCCGTAATTTACGACGTTCATTGTTCCGCCAGATTTCCAGTCGCTCAGATAGTTCGTCGACCATGCGACCAAATCGTCGGTTGGGTAGGCCGGCGCCATTTTTTCAGAGCGTATCTCGACTTTGTGGAGGAGGCACAGGCCCTTCGCCATCATCTCTGCGCCCGCCGAGAAATTGATCCAGCAGACCAGGCGCCCAAATGCGGGGTCCACGTCTCTGCGCCACGAGATTTCGAAAGCCTCGTGAGCGACGGCCGCGAATTCCACTTGATCTGGGCACCACCGTACAAGCCCTGAGCGCTCAAGTAGGCTGACGCCAGCGGTTACTTGCAGTCGGCCGTCGATTTCAAAATCGTACATGTAACCTCCAAGTTTTCTGCAGCAGGGATAAACCATGCCCCGTACTTTCAAATTCACCTTGGTGCCGGTAGAAAGAAACGGTCACACAGGGGCAAGGCTCAACCATTTTGCGCCCAAGAAGCGGAAACACCGCTTCAACTTTTGCGGGAATTGCACGCTTTAGCCCGATTGACAAACGATTCTTTGGTACATCTTCGCACCCTGTCGGAAAGCTACCCGGTCAATTCTTCAATACTTGAAACTGCAGTGACGATAGGCGGGCGAACCTAACTTGTGGCACGCGTTTTTTGGGAGTGGAAAGGGGATGCACTCAGGTTAATTTTCCGACGTGTATGCCAAAAACTTCTCCGGCGACACGCGCAACGCCGCACCGGTCGGGCAGGAGCGCACGCACGCGGCGCCGCCCTTGATGTCCTTGCACATGTCGCACTTCACCGCCTTCTTGGCCAGTGTCTTGTCCTTCGATTTCGTCGTCATGCCGGGCTCCGCGCCGATGCCGAGAAACAGCCACGAAATGAGGCTGGGCCGGCTCTTCTTGGGATCGACCGGCGCCAACTGGATCACGCCGTAGGGACAGTTCTTTTCACAGTTGCCACAGCCGATGCAGGTGTCGGCGATGAACACCTCGCCGCCGGCCGAGCGATGGATCGCGTCGGGCGGGCAGTCCTTCATGCAGTGCGGGTGCTCGCAATGGCGGCAGGACGTGGGCACATGAATCTGCGCGAACGTAGGACCGGACTCGCGGCTCAGGCGCGAGGTGCCGTCGTGGGTTTCCGCGCAGGCCTTCTCGCAGTTATTGCAGCGCACGCACAGCGATTCGTCGATCAGCAGCACATCGGTCGCTTCGCCGAGGCCCTGCTTGATCAGGAAGGAAATGAGGTTGCCGCTTTCGCCCGATTCCATCGCCTGGTTGACGCGCAGGCGATCCATCAGCCGGCTGTCGACCGAGGCGCGCACCGTGGAATGAGATGACATGACCTCGTTGAAGCGCTTCGCTTCCAGCATGATGCACTCAGTCGGCACCGCGGCCCGCACCGTGGCCGAGCGCGGCGCGGCGGACAACAGCGCCATTTCGCCGACGTAGTTGCCGGCCGCGACATAGGACAGCACGATCTCGGTGCCGGCGATCACGCGCGAAACCGTTACCGAGCCGCGGCGAATCAGGTAGAGACCGTCGGCGACATCGCCTTCGTTGAACAGCACTTCGTTGGTGGCATAGCGCTTGATGGTGGCGCTTTCAATCAGGTAATCAACCTCGCTTTCGCGAATCGTTGCCGACAGGTACTGGCTCACCGCGCGCCGCATCATGATCTTGTCGAGCGTGCGGCGCACCGATTCCACCGAGGCGATCAGTTTCAGCATCGAGCGGCGCGGGGTTTCCAGCAGCAGCGTGAGCTTGTTGGCACGAACCGTCGCCGTGCGGCGGCGTCCCGAGATCAGGCCCAGCTCGCCGAAGAAATCGCCCTTGGCCAGCTGGAAGGCGATCGCGGCGCCGGTGGTCGTGGTGGTCTCGACCACCACGCCGCCCTCGATGATCGAAAAGAACGAGTTCGAGTAGTCGTTCTTGGTGAAAACGATCGAACCTTCCACCGGCCGGTGGATCTCGCTTTCCAGCAACAGCTCGCGGATCTGCAGCAGTGTGAGGCCCGACAGCAGCGGCACGCTTTGCTGGATATGGGTGATTGCCGACGACACCGTCGTGATCTTGACGTTCTTGAATTTGGCCTTCAGCACCGGTTCGTCGGCCGGCTCGACGTTGTTGCCGAGGATGTACTCGACCGCCTCATAGCCCTGGTTCATCGCCTGCTTGATGAGCGGGTAGCCGCCCAGCGCGCCGACGATGAAGATGCCCGGCACGTTCGATTCATATTGCGGCGACAGCACCGGCACCGCGCCGGCATCATTGTTCGGGAAGGTGATGCCGAACCCCTCCACCAGCTTTCTCGGCGGTGTCGCGCCCAGCCGCGCGATGATGCGATGGCAGGCAATGGTCTCGGCCCCCTGCGGCGTCCTGGCATGGAATTTCGCCGGCATCGCGGCATCGGGCGCTGTATTTGATTCGACGCTCTCGACCCGCGTGCCGTAGCGGCAGTCGACCGTGCCGTCCTTGATCGCGGCCATGACCGCCGACAGGTTGCCTTCCTTGCAGCGCGCGAATTCTTCGTTGCGGTTGATGAGGATGACGTTGTTCTGCTTCGCCAGTGCAATCGCGTTCTCGATGGCGGCATCGCCGGCGCCGACCACGATGATGGTCTCGTCGCCGAATTCCTCCGGGTCGTCGAGCTGGTACTGCACCATCGGCAGATCTTCGCCGGGCGCCCCCAGCTTGCGCAGGTTGCCTTGCAGGCCGATGGCAAGAATGATGGCGGCGGCCCGCACCGTTTCCTTGTTGGCGAGGGTCAGGGTGAAATCGCCCTTGCTGCCGGTCACGCCGGTGACCTGGGCGCCATAGCGGATATTCACCGCGTGTTTCTTCAGTTCGCTGTCCCAGGTATTGATGATGTTTTCGCGGGTGCCGGCGCCAAAACTCATCGGGCTGCGCAACGGCAGCACGCCCGGCTCGGCCATCACGTGCTTGCCTTTCTGGTATTTGTAGATGGTGTCCGCCGCGTGCTGCTCGCTTTCCAGCAGCACGTGCGACACCTTCAGTTCGGAAGCATGCGCGGCCGCCGACAGGCCGGCGGGGCCGGAGCCGATGATGGCTATCTTGAATTGTTCACTCATGGGAACCCTTTCATTGCTACGGCACGATGATCCAGGTTTTCATCGTGCCGCATTTTTCACCCTCTCCCTCGGGAGAGGGCTGGGGGTGAGGGGATCTAACTAAAATACGTCAATTTCAAGCGGCTGGCTCCTCCCCCCGGTAACGGGGGAAGGCTGGGATGGGGGCGATGTCCGATGCCGAGAATCCCCCATCCCCACCTTCCCCCGCCTCCGCGAGGGAAGGAGCCAGCCGTTTTGGTTCAGCGATTCAGTTATCACTTCAATTCAATTGTGACGCGTGACTGCCAAAGCGAATTGTCAATCGACTCTGGACCGCAAATCCTTCAACTGCGCCACAAATTGCTGCGGCTGGTACTTCTCATCGTTGACCAGTAGCGCGTTCAGTTTCTTCAGGCTGGCATTGAAGGCGCCCGCTGATTTCAGGGCGCCCTGTTTTTCGAGGAACGCACCGACGCTCGATACGGCCAGCGTTGCCTGCTCGGCCGCGGCATAGTCGCTGTAGTAGCCGGCGATGCCTTCATCGATCAATCCGGTCAGCACCCTGCGCACGACCGGCGCGGCGAAATCCGTGCGGACGATGACCGGCACCGTTTCGCCCGCCAGTTTTTTCAGCGCCGCCGCCTCGGTGCGCGCATCGCCTTCACCAGCCACCGCGCGATGCAGCTTCTGTGTCTGTTCGCGCAGGCGCTCGCCCAGCTTCGGGTCCAGCGCATGGGCCAGCGCCCGCAGCATCAGCATATTGGAATCGTTCAAGCGCACCAGCCCGGGCGAGATGCTGGGACCAAATGCCGTCTTCGGCTTCCAGCGGCCGTCGCTCATGGCGTGATGGCAGGCATGGCAATCAAACAGCACCAGCTCCGGGAAGAGGCCATCGCGCCCGCGCTTGTCGTCGGCGAGGATATCCATCGTCTCCTGCACCGCCAGCGCCTGGCCGATGGCCCACGTTTTCACGCCTTCCCAGATCTTCTTGCGTTCGCCGTAGTCCTGGTCGATCACGAAATGCTTCGGCGCGATTTCCGTGAACGTATCGAGCTCGAAACTCATGCGCGGATGGCCGGCGCCCATGATGCGGTGCGTGACCAGCTTGTCCTTGTTGCCGAAATGGCAGGACAGGCAAAGCTTCGCGCGCGAGGTCGCGTCGGCGGTGTCGTAGAGGCCGCTGTCGATATTGGCGGCGTGGTGCGCGGCAGCGTCCCCCACGGGGTTGACGTGCGGCTGGATCCAGCGCTCCGCCGGGCCGTGGCAGGATTCGCAGACGATGCCTTCGGCAAATTTGAAACGCTCACCGCGCCTTTCGGGCGGAATGTTATGGGCATGGCAGTCGAGGCAGATTTTTGCCTCGTGCGCAGGCTGCTTCAATCCCAGATTCTTGACGATCTTCTGTGAACGCTGGTTCAGCAAAACGCTGTAGGCGCGGGTGTGCTTGTCGGTGCGCGACCAGGTCACATACTCGTTTTGCAGAATCGGCGAATCCTTCCAGGTCTTGATCGCGCCGTGGCACAGGCTGGAGGCGCAGGTGACGGTGCCGAGGGTTTGGTGGGGGGATTGGTAGGGGAGGGGCTGGGCGCTGGCTGTCGTCGCGCATGCAATCAATATAAGCCGTGCGACGAACAGGATTTGACTCTTCCCCGCGTAGGCGGGGACCCAAGTGGCCATTACTCTTGCAACGGACTTGGGTCCCCGCCTACGCGGGGAAAAGACCTGGAAGAACGCGTGTAAGATTCGCATCACTTTGCCTCCACCTTTGCGGCCCGGTATGCCGCCCGGTCGATTTCATCTTTCACCGTCCACAGGCTGCCGTCGGGGTTCAAATAGAATTTCTGCATTTCCGCGCGGGTAAACGGCCGCGAGCCGATGCGGCCGAATACCGCGATCTGTCCGCCGGTCTCATCGACGCCGCGATCGCGATCGAGGCCCTTCGACAGCGACAGCGCGCGCGTTTGGGTCTGCCGCCAGGCGATCAGCTGCGGTTTCGGTTCGGGCGAAAAGCCGTAGAACTTCGGCTGCGAGTCGGGCGAAGTCAGTTGCACGACTTTCAGGCCGTTGACCCCGTCGGCGACGTAGGCGAAAAGCGAGGCGTTGGTGGAGCCGACGATCACGTCCTGCGCGTCGCTGAGTTTGCCGTCGGCCGTGAAGCGGGTGAGTTCGCGCGGCGCATGCGGTCTTTCGACATCGACGATAACGAGCCCGTCCTTGCCGGCGGCGACATACGCATAGGTGCGGGCCACGTACAGTTTGCGCGCGTCGGCGATCGGCACGCTCGCGCTCTCCACGCGCGCGGGTTTTTCGGGCTGCGTGACATCGACCACCTGCAGTCCCTCGGCGGTGGTGACAAACAGGTAGCGGAACTGCAGCGCCGAGGCACGCATGTCCGTGAGCGGCAGCTCGGCGGCCACCACCGGTTTCAGCGGGTCGTTGAGATTGAGGATAACGAGGCCGGCGTCGGTGGCGACATAGGCGTAATAGCCGCCGAGCGTGATGTGGCGTGCGCCATTTAGGACGCTGCCTTCATTCCATGTCGCCGCGCGTTTGAGGAAATTGTTGCGCGGCTCGCCATCGGCGAACGTGTCGACGTTCACCACGATCAGGCCCTCGATCGCATCGACCACGAAGGCGTAGTGATAAATCGGATGGAACGCCTGCTCCTGGTTGGTCACGCGCATCAGGTCGCCCTGGTTGCGCTCGGGGGCGATGGCCTGGTTGGTGGGCAGCGCCATGCAGGTGGCGTTAGGGCTGGGCACATGGGCGTCGTGGCCCAATGGAGAGAATGGCGCGGTGATGATGCGTTGCGAGACGCCTTTGTTGGCGATATTGGCGACGTCGTAGACACGAAAGCCGCCCGCACCCTCGGCGACGAACAGGTACTCGCCGCGCAGTTGCAGGCAGCGTGCTTCGCCGCGGGTGGAATGTTGATGGGCTTCCGGCAATTGCCGTCCGCGTTGTTCGTGTGCGGCAAACCAGTCGGGATAGGCATATTTCTGCAGATAGCTGCCGATCACCGCCTGCGGCTCATCCCACTCGGTGACCTGCACCGCCTCGACGCTCCTGCTCGAGCCGATCCATGCGTTGAAGCCGACGAAGTTGACGAAGTTGGTGCCCTGCAACAACAGCTGCGCCATGATCGCGTTATTGTCGTTGGCCTGTGAGGCGTGGCAGTCGCCGCAGGTCTTGGTCTCGGTCTTGCGCTCGGTATGCGGATAGTGCGGTGCAAACGCCTGCGACGAATAGCCGCTGGCGGCAATCGGCGGTTGCTGGATGTAGATGCGCTCGCGATTGGCGTTGGTGGAACTGAGCAGCAGCGCCGAGCTTGAGCGGATCGGTGCGATTCGTTCGCCTTTCACCGGCCCGTGCTTGCCGAGCTGGAACATCTCGTCGCGCGCGACCTGCGGGTTATAGGTGGCGTAGTTTCTCGTCTCGCCGCCTTCGTAATGCTGTCGCTCGGTTTTCCAGTTGGCCTGGATCGGCAAGTGGCAGCCCGCGCACGAGGTGGTCCACGACAAGTGGCAGGTGTAGCAGGTCATCTTGTCATTGCTATGCGCATAGTCGGTCTGTCCGCCCGCCGTGCCGGGCAAACCCGGCGGCCCCCATTGACCCTCTCGGCCCGGCTGCCCGGCATGCATCAATTTTGCGCGCGCGGCCTTCTCGTTGTAATTCGGATGGCCGGGCGTGACGCTGTCCTTCACCAGCGACATTTCCCATTCAAGGTCTTTATCGAGTGCGGAGCGCTGGACAAGCTTGCCTTCACGCCACTCGAAGCGCTTCCGCCCGTCTTGGGTGCGCAACAGTTTCAGGTCGCGGCCGCCCGGCTTCGCCGCGGGGCCGCTGGTGAACAGCGTTGGATAGGCGTTCGCGGTGCCGTGGCAATCGGCGCAGTCGATCTCGACCGCCGCCGCGACTTCGCCGTAAATGTGGCCGTTGCCGTGCGCGTCCTGCGAAAAGTGGCAGTCGACACAATGCATGCCGACATCGAGGTGAATCGAAGTCAGGTGCACGGCTTTGGAAAACTTCTTCGGGTCGCTGTCGGCCACCGGCTGGTTGTCCTTGTCCAGCAGCGTGCCCTTGCGATCGCGCTTGAACACGTAGCGGAAGTTCCAGCCGTGGCCGTGGTAATCGGCGAACTGGGTGTCCTTCAGCGTCGGATTGAGTTCCGACACCTTCTTCAGGAACTCCGGATTGCTCCACAGGCCGCGAATCGATGCCTCCTCCGGATTGCGATCGAGGATCTTGCGCGCCTCGGCGGCCGTCGGATACTTTTGCGACTTGGGCCACATCGACGGTGCGTCGGTTTCGTAATCCCACATGGTCGCGCCGTAGAAGCTGTTGACGAACACATTGGGCTGGTGCATGTGACAGACCATGCACTGCGAGGACGGGATGGCGCGGGTGAACTCGTGCTTCAGCGGATGACCCGAACGATCCTTGGTAATGGTCGGATCCTTGGTCTGCGATTTGCCTTCGTGGCCGAATTTGGCATAGGGCCCGGAGCGGAGCGGGTCGCGATCGTTGGCGTAGATGGTGTGGCAAGCCGTGCAGCCCGACGAGCGGTAGTCGCCTGGCTGTTCGTTTGTTCCGAGAAACCACAGGTGCGGATCGTTCAGGCGGGTCTTGGTGATGTTGATCACCGGCACCGCGATGCGCTGCCCGGTGCCGGGACCGCGGTTGGACTGCTTGATGTCCGGCCGCCCGGGTTCGTCGAGCTTCTGTTGCGCGCCGGTGCTGTTGGGCAACCCCACTTCCGGAAATCCACTGCTGATGACGCGTCCGCCGCGTTCGAACACGCGGAAAATGTCGGCCGGCGGAATAGTCTCCCATGCCGGCAACGGCGCCAGCGACGGCAAGATGCCCATCTTCGTCATGTGTTCATTCACCGGCAGCGGATTCTTGATCAGCGCGCCGACGCTGTCCGCGGTGTACGACTCGCCGAGAATGTAGCGTTTGTACGGCAGGATGCCGTTGTTATAGGAGGCCCCGCCCCACAGCATTGCGGAGGTGGACATGAGGCTGCGTTCCACCGCCTGCACCGTCTCGAGGTGACAGGCACCGCAGGCCTCGCGCGCCACCCGCAGGTCGCCGGGATTGATGAAGCGGATGAAGGCGCCGGCCTCGCGGTTGAGTTTCGCGTAGGAGCCTTGCGGATTGTTTGACGCGGGCGTGTTCCAGACTTTCGGAAAGCGCGGGCTGATGTGCGCGCGGTTCATTGCCATTGCATACAGCGATTCGTCCTTGCCCTTGTATTCCGAGTCTTTCGGCCGCGTGACCGCCACGTCGCCGCCGTGACAGTCGGTGCAGCCCAGCACCACGCCCGGATTGGCATGCATGGTGTGGCGGTCGGTGCCGGTATGGCAGGTGACGCAGCCGGTCGATTTGCGCTCGGCGTCCTTCGCCGACTGGCGTTCGGGGGCGGGCGGATGTGATTTGTAAACGATTGCCGCGGGTGATTCGCCGCTGCTCGCCGCCACCGCCGTTACCCATAACAAGAGGGCAAAAGTCAAGCACTGGCGCGCCGTTCCGGGTAAAAATGGCCTGTAAGCCGCACCAGCGCTGGAGTTTGGTATCCACTTTTTCGAATAAGCGTTGCGCCACTGAGGCCATAGAAACGTGAGGGGAGCCCAAGTCGTTGGCTGAAATTCTTGAAAGCAATTCAATGTCGGGTGTTTCACCGGGCACTTCCCCCTTTGCAAAAGGGGGACTGAGGGGGATTTTCGGTTTTCCCAGCCTTGCCAATGCCGCATTGACCCCTCGCTTCGCTCTCCCCCTCGGCCCCCTTGCTTCGCTCTCCCCTTTCGTCGAAGGGGGAAGTGCCCGGCATTGCCTATCGCAGTAAGCGATGCGGCGAACTTCAACAAGGCTCTGGCAGGCGCGCCAGAGAATAAGTCTGCCGCTCTCGAGAAAAAGAAAGCCTTGAACCACAAAGCACACAGAGGCCACAGAGAAAATCCTGAAAGCCTTTGACTTTCTCTGTGCTCTCTGTGGTTCAGTTTTTGAATTTTCATCTTCAGTAAGCCAGCAACAAGATAACCAGTATCGAATACAGCGCCCCGCGCTTGTCTACGTCATAGAGTTGTATCAGTCCCTTGCCCGGCAGCAACGCCGCGGCCGAGGCATTGAGCACGAAGTTCTGCGACATGAAGGGACGGTATTGCGCGCCGACGGAAACATCAACGCCCAGGTTGGTCGAGGTGATCGCCTGGTTGCGAAGCACGGAAAGTGAGGACGTATTGATGAAATTGAGCTTGGTGATGTTGGAGAGTAACCGCAATTGCGGCGTGAGATCGGCATCGGCGCCCATGCCCAGC
>JANNGY010000374.1:0-3281 GCA_031404095.1 Betaproteobacteria bacterium
GGGGTCGACCAGCAGCGCCATGCGGCGCTCGGACAGCGCGCCGATCTCGGCCACCGCGATGGCCAGCGTGTCGGCCGCGATCGCCACCGGCTCGGCATGAAAGTTCCCACCGGACAGGACATCGCCGGTGTCGGGAAATACCAGCGGATTGTCGGTGACACCGTTGGCTTCGATTTCCAGCGTGCGCGCCGCATTGCGCATCACATCCAGGCACGCGCCCATGACCTGCGGCTGGCAGCGAAGTGAATAAGGATCCTGCACCTTGTCGTCGCCGAGCAGGTGCGATTCGCGGATGCCGCTGCCTTCCAGCAGGGCGCGATAAATCGAGGCCGTGAGTATCTGCCCGGGCTGCCCGCGCAATTCATGGATGCGCGCATCAAACGGCGTATCGCTGCCCATGGCCGCATCGACGCTCATCGCGCCCGCCACCATCGCTGCCGCGAACACATTTTCAATCTGGAACAGCCCGTGTATCGCCAGCGCGGTCGATACCTGGGTGCCATTCAGCAGCGCCAGCCCCTCCTTCGGCGCGAGCGTAATCGGCGACAGGCCCGCGGCAATCAATGCCTCATTGGCGGCAAGGCGTTTGCCGCCCACGCGCGCTTCGCCCAGACCCAGCAACAGGGCCGACATGTGCGCCAGCGGCGCCAGATCACCCGATGCGCCCACCGAGCCCTTGGCGGGAATCACGGGATACACGTCTGCATTCAGCAGACGCAACAAGCATTCGATGATGAGTGGCCGCACCCCGGAACGGCCGCGGGCGAGACTGGCGACTTTCAGGATCAGGATGAGCCTGACCACCTGGTCCTGCAAAGGCTCGCCGACGCCGGCACTGTGCGACAGCACCAGATTGCGCTGCAGTGCCTCCAGCTGGCTGGTGGGGATATGGGTGTTGGCCAGCTTGCCGAATCCGGTGTTGATGCCGTAGGCGGGCTCGCCCCTGGCGACAATGCGCTCCACCGTCGCCGCCCCCGCCTTGATTTCGTCCCATGCGGAACTTTCAAGTTCGAACTGATGATGGCCATCGCGCGCGTCGCGCAACATCGGCAGGGTGAGCTTGCCCGGGGCGATGCGGAATGTATTTTTCATTGGAGAATTATAGTCGCCTGCCGCACTGGCATTGTGCGAAGAGCGCAATCTGCCCGGCTTCCATTACCAAATTGCCCATGCGCCTTCACCTGCACGCGATCCTGGCTGCAAGCTTCATCCTGAGCGCCTGTTCAAGCTTGCCGGCACCCGTCCCGCCGCACGCCGCATTGCCGGGCGAGTGCGCTGACTGGTTCCTGCGCCTCGATACGGCAATCGACGCGGCCGGCGTGCGTTATGCCGAGGCGCACCGCCTGCCGGGGTACCCGCACCTGCGAAGCAATCGCCTGCTGGCTTCGTTTGCCGGCGAGGCGGGCAGCAACAGCACCCTCTATGCTGATTGGCTGGATGCGATGCGCGAACTCGATCAGGATGCGCACGACATTGAAATTCGCAATCTGCCGGCAGCCGCTTTCCCGCCATTTGACGCCACCAGCAAGGACGTCTTGCGCGAGCGAATCCTGCGATGCGCCAAGGTAATGCGCGCCGACAATGCCCGCCATCAGCAGGCGCCGCCGCAAATGATCGCCGCCGCCCGCGTGCCGGGCAGTTACTCCACGGCGCTGCGTGCCTTGGGCCTCTATCCGCTGTTCTCCATCCCGTTTCTCGATGGCGTGGAACGCTGGCGGCAGCGCACGTCAATCGAATTCGAGCGCCAGCGGGCGCTGCCGGCAAACATTTCCGGATCGAAGCGCTACCTTCCTCCCGCCGCGAAACCGGGCGCGGAAGATCCGCGAGTCATACTGGCGCGCACCGGGCGCAACGCGCTGGGCCTACCGCATTTCTCGGCTGCCGAGCGAGAGAACCTGATTGCCACATTTGCGCCGGTGCTTGAAATCGAAGCTCGCGGCGGCGACGATAAATTCGGCGCGATCGCCTGGCATGAGGGAAGCGGCGGATTCCGGTCGGCGGTCAATACTGCACAGCCCACGGTGTATCACCGCATTGCCTTCACGCGCCTTGGGAAAGAGATACTGACTCAACTGATATACACCGTGTAGTTTCCGCGCCGGTCTTCCACCGGGTCGTTCGATCCGCTCGCCGGTGAACTTTACGGCGTGAAATTCAGGATCACGATCGACAGCCAAGGCCAGCCCCTGATTGCGGACAGCATTCACGCCTGCGGTTGCTACCATGAATTCTTTCCTGGCCCGCGCATGACGCCACGGCCGGCACCGGACCCGCATCTTGAGTGGGCTTTTGCGCCGGCGTCGCTCCCTTCGCTGACCACTGGCGCACGCTTCACATGGCGGCTGTCCGCCGGCACCCACTACTTGACCGGCCTTGGAACAACCGACTCGATTGAAGGCACCGGCTATGCCCTCGCCGACGACAGTTCCCTGCGAACATTGAGTATTTCCGCCCATGCCACGCGCAGCCTCTATGGCCCGGATGGACTGATCGCCGGCAGCGAACGCGGAGAACGTTTCCTGTTCTGGCCCATGGGCATTGACAGCGCCGGCGCCATGCGTCAATGGGGCCGCCACGCGACAGCTTTCGTCGGGCGGCGGCATTTCGACGATGCTGACCTGATTGAAAAAAGGTTTGCGTTGACGGGCGAATGAAGGCGATCAATTAGCCCGTCGGGATTACGGACGTCGCTGTTCCCACTACGCGTAGCGTTTCGCAAACGTCGCGCAACAGTCCTCCTGCATTGACGGGCATTTGTGGACGTTTTCCCCCTGAGGACCGTGACAGATAGTGGGTTTGCCACTAAAGCGATTCTGGCAATCCATTTTCGATGGTGTCCTTACACAAGTCTGCCATCTGCAACGTGATTGAAAAGCGTCGCCTTACATCGCCGAAGACATTCGCATTCCGCACGTGCGGATTGTTCAGCTACGAAGCGATCGCCTGTGCAGGGTCCCATTCGCAGGGACCGCCGGCATTTTCGTGCTCGCATTCCTTGGCCCGGCGCACAGTCTGTAGCACACTCTCGTGGCGATCCGCATCAGCATATGACGCCACCATCGCGCCAGAATTGCTGATATTCATTCTCGTCGGCACACTGACCGTGGTGCCGGCTGCCTTCGGCTACACAGTTCTTTCAAATGGCGTGTTATGGGAAAGGCGCGGAAGTTGATTTACTAGTAAGCGGCAGGAAGCGTGCGTTGACGCGCTGGCGCTGCCTGAAACAACATTTCACAATCGCGCAAACTCCAAAATTGTCCCGTCTTCCAGACAATTGTCGG
>JANNGY010000375.1:0-7482 GCA_031404095.1 Betaproteobacteria bacterium
AGAAAACCAAATCGCCATTTTGCGTGGACGGTAATGGTCGAAGCACAACAGTGTCTCAAAGAGAAGGATTAATTGGTGTCTGACCCACATGGCACTACTCTAAGTAAAAGGAAGATCGTCGTCCCAGCGCAGGCTGGGACCCAGTCCATTACAGGCTCTGAAGTATAAGACGGCCATGATACCAGCCTGCGCTGGGATGACGGACGACTGGAGGTGGAATATGACCGTCTTCCACTTAAGGTAGTGCCATGGGTGCCTGACTTCATTTACTTCTCCCCTCTTAACACCGCTACCACCGCAATGCCCGTGCAATGACCACCCGCGCCACACTCCCGATGATTGACGGCGCCCGCGTCGTGGTGCCGGATTCGGTCGACCTGATCACGCCGTATGTTTTGCGGGAACAGGGGGACTGGTTCGAGGACGAGATCAAGTTTGTGCGCGGCGTGCTCGAACCCGGACAGCAGGCCATCGACATCGGCGCCAACTACGGCGTCTATGCGCTGTCCATCGCCAAGGCCATCGGCGCCACCGGGAGACTATGGGCGTTCGAGCCTGCGTCGACGACCGCAGATTTTCTCGCCGCCGGCATTGCCGAGAATGCTTTCGGCCATGTGGTGCTGGAGCGCTGCGCGCTTTCCAGCGAAATCGGCACGGCGTCACTATCACTGAATGTGGATTCCGAACTCAATGCACTTGAACATGGCACAAAGACAACGGCAGAAAGTGAACTGGTTCGCCTCGTCACCCTCGACGAGCGCGCGGCGGTTCACGCCTGGCAGGGCATCGATTTCGTCAATATCGACGCGGAAGGCGAGGAACTCAATATCCTGCGCGGCGGCAGCGAATTTTTCGCCGCGCATTCACCGCTGGTGCTGTACGAAATCAAGGCAGGCAATGAGCTGCACCTGGAACTGATCGAGGCCTTTGCGCAACGCGGCTATCACTCGTACCGGCTGGTGCCGGGCTTGGGCGTGTTGACGGCGCATGATGCCAACGCCGCGACCGACGGCTATCTGCTCAACCTGTTTTGTTGCAAGCCCGACCGCGCCGCCCTGCTTGCGGCGAAGGGGCTGCTGGTTGAGGCGGCCAGCCTGTCGCATAGCCTCACCCAATTGACCGACGCCATGCCGGCCGACCGCTACCACTGGCCGCAATCGCTGGCGCCCATGCCCTATGCGCAATCGCTGATCGCGCAATGGCAGCAGACCATGGCGGCGGGTTCGCAACTCGATCTTGTACACGCGCTTGCCTGGCACGCGATGTCCCGCGACGCGGCACTGCCTGCCGCCAATCAGCTCGCCGCGCTGCACCTGTCTTTCGATGCATTCCAGCGCCTCTGCGCCGGGCCGGAAGCCCACCTTCAGTTGCTGAGCCTGGCGCGAGTGGCACGCGAGATCGGCGCGCGCAGCATCGCGGTGGAGGCGCTGGGCCGCTTCCTCAATATATTCAGGGAGCGCCGTGCGGTCGATTTGGCCGAGCCATTCCTGGCGCCGGGCATCCGTTTCGACGCGGTGGCGCCGGGCAATGAAGCGGGCAATTGGGCGCTGGCCGGCGCGCTCGAGGAGTTCGAGCGCTGCAACGCGTTTTCATCCTTCTACACGGGCGAATCCGCGCAGAAGCGGGTGGCGATGATCTGCGATCTCGGCTTTGCCAGTGGGGAAATGCAGCGGCGCCGGGAACTGCTGGCGCTGCGCTTTGGCGCGGGTGGGTAATACGGGGGCTATAGGCCGGAAGGAGCATGGAGAGGTGCCGACAAGACGAAATAATAGGAGCTGGTCAATCCATAGCGTGTAGGTCAGGTTGCCGCGGGCTACCTGACAATCCCGCAATTCCGGCACGAAGCGTCGGGTAGCCTGCGGCAACCCGACCTTCTACCCCACCCCACGAGATTGACAGGTGAAACGCTACGCTATACACTTGCGCCATGATTAGAACATTCCGGCACAAAGGGCTTGAAACATTCTTTAAGACGGGCAGTAAAGCGGGAATACAGACGCGCCATGCGGCCAAACTGGCAAGGCAGCTAATACGCCTTAATGTGGCCAAAGATGCCAGCTATATGAATGTGCCAGGATGGGATTTTCACCCACTGACCGCAAAGCTCGCCGGGCATTATTCGGTAAGCGTCAATGGAAACTGGCGCATGACATTCAAGTTTGATGGCGGGGATGCCGTCCTTGTCGATTATCAGGATTACCATTAGGAGAAAATGAAAATGAGGATGCACAGTCCGCCGCACCCCGGCGCAACCCTGCGCGAGGACGTATTGCCCGCATTGGGACTGACAGTGACAGAGGCGGCCAGGCAATTAGGCGTTACACGCGCCGCCCTGTCGCGTGTATTGAATGAGCGGGCTGCAATATCGCCGGCAATGGCATTGCGGCTGGAGGGATGGTTGGGCGTTAAGAATGGCGGACATGCCGACGCGTGGATAGCGCAGCAAGCCGAATATGACCTTTGGCAAGTGCGCAAGGCCGGGATGCCGAAGGTGCAACGAGCCCAATTGGTGGCTGTTTGAAGCCCGCGGGAAGTAAGCGTGAATTGCCTTAAAAACAAATGACGCCGCCCCCTTTCGCCTCGGACTTGGAGTATTAAGAATGAAATGCCCAAGCTGTGGCGCGGCGAAGATGGTGCACGACACCCGCGATGTGCCCTATACCTACAAAGGCGAGACCACCATTCTTCCGCGGGTGACGGGTGATTTCTGTCGCGCCTGCGATGAATCCATCCTGGATGCGGCTGAATCGCGCCGCACGATGCGCCTGATGCTGGAATTCAGCAAGCAGGTCAATGCTTCAATCATCGATCCGGATTTCATTTTGGCGGTGCGTAAGAAGCTGGATCTGGATCAACGTGAAGCCGCTGAAATTTTTGGCGGCGGGGTCAATGCATTCTCACGCTATGAAACCGGCAAGACCAAACCGCCACTTGCGCTCGTGAAATTGCTCAAAGTGCTGGACCGACACCCTGATCTTCTGGATGAGGTTAGGGCGGCTTAGGGGAATTGGGGGGGCAACTTTGGCCGGCACGAATAGCAGACATGAAAAGCGCTCAGCGAACTCGCACAAAAGGCGTAGCACAGCCAAAAGCGGAAGATGCGCGCATTCTGGATGCCCTCAAGAAGGCATCGGCGGAAGCCAAGCGAAAGGCCGAGACCGACGGTGTGCCTTTCATCGGTGGAAAAAAGAAAACGTGGTCTGTTCCTAAATAACGCCATGCCCGTGGCGCGACCGTCTTGACACGCTACGGGGACCATTTCATAATCTAGTCAGTTAAACAGACCAGATTGGAAAGGATTCATCATGCGTCAGGCGCAATGGCAATTGCAAACCGCCAAAGCACAGTTGAGCGAGCTCGTCGAGGCCGCAATACGCGGAGAGCCGCAAAGGATCACCCGGCGTGGTAAGGACGCCGTCATGGTGCTATCGGAAAAGTCATACGTTGCACTGAAGAATAGTGCGAAAAGTGACGCGCCGAGTTTTATTGCGCATTTGCTCGCCATGCCGCGCGCGCCACACGTGCGTGCAACCAGGGAGGAACCCGCCGAATCGCGGGCCAAGCTTTCCCTGCGCGATATTTCACTGTGAGCTTTCTGCTTGATACGGTCGTGCTCTCCGAACTGCGCCGCGCAAAACCATCGCGCCAAGTGGTGCGGTGGATCAAATCACAAAAGGCGGAAACGCTGTTTATCAGCGTCGTGAGCATTGGCGAAATCGAGCGTGGCATTGAACGGGCGCGAAAAAGCGACGCCGCGTTTTCGGCCGAGCTGGAACAATGGTTGGAAACCCTGTTGAGCCTGTATGCGGATCGCCTATTGCCGGTGTCTGCCAATGCCGCACGGCTATGGGGCAGACTGTCGGCCAAGCTCGGACACGACGGCGCTGACCTGCTGATCGCCGCCACGGCACTGAGCTACGGCGCAACCGTGGTGACACGCAACGTCAAGCACTTTGCACCGACAGGCGTGCAGGTACTGAATCCATTTGACGACGGGAAATAAGTTCGTGCCATTGCAGGGAGAAGCGTTGAAGAAACATTCCGGGTCAGAGTAAGTGTTCTTTCCATCATGGAATAATGGTTACACTGACCCCGAACGTTGCTCTTCGCCCGCACAGGATACTTGCAATTGTCTATTCAACTCTTGACTTACTGTACATAATTACAGTATATTCTTCTGGCGAGTCATAAACCTTTTCGATGCCGTCCAAGTCTTCTCTATACTCATCGGAAATTATAAATAGGGTGTGCGATGCGAAGCGTTGAATTATTTGCAGGCGCGGGCGGGCTAGCGTTGGGGATGAGTCGTGCCGGGTTCGAACATGCGGCGATCATCGAGTGGGACCAAGACGCATGTAACACAATTGAGCAAAATCGGCGCCGGCGTGTCGCGCATGTAGGCACATGGCCAAATCCACAACAAGTTGACGCAAGGCAATTCAATTTCCATGACCTGTCGGCGAAAGAAATAGTTGTTGTCTCCGGCGGGCCCCCGTGTCAGCCATTTTCAATGGGCGGCTGTGCGCAAGGCAATTTGGACAGTCGCGATATGTTTCCTCAGGCGGTGCGTGCAGTACGCGAGTTGCGACCCCGTGCTTTCATTTTCGAGAACGTAAAGGGCTTGCTGCGGGAGAAATTCGCGACATACCTTGAATACGTTTTACTGCAGCTTTCATACCCGACGATTACTTGCGGCTCGAATGAACATTGGACCGAGCATCTTGCGCGCTTGGAGCAACACAAAACTGCAGAACGAGAGCCGGTAGGTTTGACTTATAACGTCGTGTTTCGTTTGCTTAACGCCGCCAATTTCGGCGTACCGCAAAAGCGCGAACGCGTTTTCATTGTCGGTTTTCGTTCTGACCTAGCTATCGAGTGGAATTTCCCGGAGTGTACACATTCGGAAGATGCGCTGTTCATTTCGAAGTGGGTGACCGGAGAGTATTGGGAACGACACAATATTTCGTCGCGAAGCCGTCCCAAGCCACCCGAAAAACTGAAGGCGAAGATTTCACACTTAGCTCTTCGATACGCCCAGGGAAAACTGCTGCCGGAGTTAGCACCGTGGCAAACCGTTCGCGACGCCATCTGCGATCTTCCCGACCCGACCAGACGCGCGGCAACAACGATTCTCAACCATGAATTTAATGCAGGTGCCCGGGCGTATCCAGGCCATACCGGTAGCCCACTAGACGAGCCAGCCAAAACGCTAAAGGCTGGCGATCATGGGGTACCGGGAGGTGAAAACATGGTGGCATTGCCCGATGGCTCCGTACGCTACTTCACAGTACGCGAGGCAGCACGTCTGCAGACCTTTCCCGATCGCTATGCGTTCCACGGCTCTTGGACCGAAACCATGAGACAACTCGGCAATGCGGTTCCAGTAAAGCTTGCAGAGGCGGTCGCCAAATCGGTGGCTTGCGCACTCGACGGCTGATCGCCTACCGTATTTGCCGGTTAGTGGCCTAGGCGGCGAGGGTCATGCATAATCCCCGGAACAACTGGGGAGCCAAATAGTGAAGTTCTACGAATCGTTAGAATTCGATCTTCCCGCAGCATTGACTGAGCGGCTAGTTGGACTATTCGATGAAATGCCGCGCGGAGTCCTGAATCCAACAACGATAAGACATGTTGGCGCCGATGCTCAAGGCGTCTATCAATTGTTCGTTGATGCTGAGTTGGTCTATATAGGGAAGACAGATGCCGATGCAGGGCTTGGCAAGCGTCTCTTGCGTCACGCTTCCAAGGTGGCTGGCCGGAAAAACCTTGATTGTAAGTCCGTATCGTTTAAGGCGATTCGCGTCTATGTTTTCACCGTAATGGATCTTGAGCAGCTTTTGATTGCGCATTACAAGAAAGTGATTGGCACCAACAGGTCAGGAGAGAAAGCGTTAGCTTGGAACAACAGCGGATTTGGTTCAAACGATCCGGGGCGAGAAAGAGATACATCGGAGGTGAAAGCCGATCATTTCGATGCGCAATTTCCTATTGATCTCGATCACACAATCACTGTCCCGGATGCGGGCACAGCCACAAGCATCGCTGTTGTATTGGCTCATTTGAAAGGCGCGCTGCCATATTTGTTGCGGTATCAGAGCGCCGTGGGCAAAAGAGGGCCGCATGCCGACTTAGTATCGACCTATGTAACAATCTCAAAACGAACTGACACCGTTCGTAGTGTCCTCAAGCAAATTGCTGTCGCGCTCGGATCGAAGTGGCAAGTAACCGCGCTGCCCGGATATATCATCCTATACAAAGAAAAAAAAGGCAGATACAAGCACGCAGTGTCGCTTTGAAAAAGCAATGAAAAAAGCGATTGTCGATCCACTAACTCCAAAACAACGTAGTGCGCACATGGCGCGCATTGGAACGAAGGACACGGCGCCCGAAAAAATCGTTCGTACCGCCCTTCATCGATCCGGCTACCGCTTTCGATTACATCGGCGAGACTTGCCGGGTACACCCGACATCGTTTTTATTGCAGCCCGGAAGATAATTTTTGTCCACGGATGCTTTTGGCATGGCCATGTCTGCCGCCATCTTCCGAAAACTAATTCGAAATTCTGGAAACGAAAGATTGAAGGCAACAAGGTTAGAGACGCGAAGTCTGTCGCAAAATTGCGGCGCATGGGCTGGAGGGTCCTTACACTTTGGGAGTGTGAGGTCAACGCGAATCGGTGGGAAACTAGAGCGCTTCGCTTTTTGAATGACGACCCGAACGCGGTGATCTGAGCCTAAGCAGGCGCGACCTCCGGAAGCTGCCGGGTGCGATTGGCTGCCGAGCGTGAGCAAATGGATTCGGACACGACTTACCGTTATCCGCTCAAGTTTTCGGAACAAATAGGCTCAGACTCCAATGAGGGAACAAATTGGCCCAGATCTAATTCGTCCTAGTCCTTCGGCCGCTGCCTTGCCGTCTCCGACCCACTAAGCTTCGCATTCCATTCGACAACAATTACCTGCAGGAGCCACGCGTGAGCAATACAGAACTCGACTGGGGTCGGCGCTTTTGCGACGTCGTCATGAAGGGGGGTATTACCAGCGGCGTCGTCTATCCCTCCGCCATCGCGGAACTGGCCGCGAAATATGAATTGCGCAATATCGGCGGCGCCTCTGCCGGTGCCATCGCCTCGGCCGGCGCAGCGGCAGCGGAATATCGCCGCCAAACGGAAACGATCCCGGCGCAGAAGTCTGCGGGTTTCGACCGCCTCCGGGGCCTGGCGGATGAGCTGGGTCAGCCGGGTCAACAAAGTGGACCGCACTCCCGGTTGTTTCATCTGTTCCTGCCGTCCAAACAGGCGCAGCCGATTTTCTCGATACTCACGCGCATCCTCAATCTCAAGTCGGTCATCTCGCGATTGATCCTGCCAAATACTCGCCCGCGTCATCCGGGCCGCGGTGTACCAGCGCCTCGGTTCCCCGACGAATTGCCCCAGCATGCACTGGTTGACCCTGGCGTCCAATGATGGCAATCAATCCGCA
>JANNGY010000376.1:0-3635 GCA_031404095.1 Betaproteobacteria bacterium
GCATTGCAGTTCAATCTGTCGGAAACCACTTTTATCATGCCCGGCGAGACCGGCCCCGCGCGGGTGCGCATCTTCACGCCCAGCTTCGAAATGCCGTTCGCCGGGCATCCCACGCTGGGCACGGCGCACGTGGTGCGTGAACTTTTCAATGCCGGTGACAATTTGTCTTTGTCCATGAAGGCCGGCGTGATTCCGGTTTCAGCCAGCGGTGGCGTCTGGACCTTGACGGCGAACGCACCAACTTACCGCGATCTCGACCTAACCCATGCGGCTTTGGCCGATATGCTCGGCCTCGCGCCAGCGGATTTGCTCGATGGCGCCTGCTGGGTGAATACCGGCTCGGACCAGCTCATCGTCCCGCTGGCCAGCGCAGACGCCGTGCGCCGTGCCAAGCCAGCGTCGATGAAACTCGCGGGCATCGCCAGCGAGGCGGGGCGGTCGATGGCATACGTATTCGCCGCAAACGGTGATGGCCACCTTCTGGCGCGCTTTTTCTTCCTGAAGTACGACAGCGTCATCGAAGATCCCGGTACCGGCTCGGCGACCGCCAATCTTGGCGGATGGTTTTTGCGGCAGCAAAAAGCATTGCCTATGGCTTTCGCCATCGACCAGGGCGTAGCGGTCAGTCGCCCCTGCCGCATCGGCCTCAGCGTGGATACCGAGCGGCGGATTCGCGTCAGCGGCCGGGTGTTTGAAATCGGGCGTGGCGTGGTAACTCTGCCGTAATTTCCGGTGGTATTGCACCGGCGCGTGGCGATTTCGGAGGGCGTTCTTTGCCTGGCCTTAGCCAGGATTTTTAGTATAATTTACTTTAATATTGTCAATTAACTTATTGATTTACTTACAATGAATAGTGAACTTCAACTTGAACGTGCCAACCGTTTCCGCGCATTGCATCAGCAACCGGGGACATTTGTCATGCCCAATCCCTGGGATGGGGGATCTGCCCGCATCCTTGCCGGATTGGGCTTCCAGGCCTTGGCAACTTCAAGCGGCGCCTCAGCCGGCGTACTCGGACGGCGCGATGGCAAGGTGAGCCGCGAGGAGGCCTTGATCCAGATCCGGGCCATCTTTGCCGCGACTGACCTCCCCCTGTCGGCAGACCTGGAAAAGGGCTTTGGCGATGCGCCGGCTGTTGTCTCGGAAACCATTCGGCTGGGCGCCGAGGCCGGACTGGTCGGTGGTTCGATTGAGGACGCGACCGGCGACAAAGCGCGGCCGCTGTACGACATCAGCTTGGCGACCGAACGCATTGCGGCGGCCGTCGAAGCGGCGCGGTCACTGCCTTTCGCCTTTACGTTGACGGCCCGCGCCGAAAACTTCCTGTGCGGCAACCCGGACCTGGACGATACGATCAAGCGCCTGCAGGCCTATGAACGGGCCGGCGCGGACGTGCTGTTCGCGCCGGGATTGCCAGATCTGGCCTCGGTGCGTGCCGTCTGTGCAGCGGTATCGAAGCCGGTCAATTTCATGGTCGGCATCAAGGGCCGCTCCTTCAGCGTTGCCGAACTGGAGGCGGCCGGGGTCAAGCGCATCAGCCTCGCCACCTCGCTGTTCCGGGCCGCGATGACCGGGTTGATCGATGCCGCTAAGGAAATCAGGGATCGGGGCACTTTCGAATACCTTGACCGTACCTTGGCGTCACGCGCCGTGAACGACTTCATGCGGCCTTGATCCTCGACTACGATCCCCTTCTGACGGTCGACCGCGACAAGCGCGTGATGTGACGTTACCGCATGTTGTTGCGGTGAAACGCCAGGTGATCTGCGATGAACGTGGAAACAAAGTAATAGCCGTGATCGTAGCCCTCGTGGCGGCGCAAGGTGAGTGGCTGTCCCGCCGCCGCGCATGCCGCCTCGAACGCTTCCGGCTGCAACTGTCCTTCCAGCAGGAATTTGTCACTGCCGCCCTGGTCGATCAGGATGCCGGCCGGGAACGGTTTCTTGCGCTGCCACATCAATTCGCTGGCGTCGTGATCCTTCCACTGCCCCTGGTCGACGCCGAGATAACCAATGAAGGCCTTCTCGCCCCACGGGCAACGCGTCGGCGCCGTAATCGGCGCGAACGCCGACACCGAACGATAGAGTTCCGGATGCCGCAACGCGAGCGTCAGCGCGCCATGGCCGCCCATCGAGTGGCCGAAAATGCCGATGCGTGACGGATCTGCCGGAAAGTTGGCAATGATGAGTTCGCGCAATTCTTGCGTTATCCAGGTCTCCATGCGGAAGTGCCTGTTCCACGGCGCTTCGGTGGCATCGAGATAGAAGCTCGCACCTTCGCCGAAGTCCCAGTCGCGGGTCGCACCATCGATGCCGGTATTGCGCGGGCTGGTATCGCAGCTCACCAGCATGAGCCTGTATTCCGCTGCCAACCGCTGGGCGCCGGCTTTCATGGTGAACGTTTCCTCGGTGGCCGTAAGCCCGGCGAGAAAGTACAACACCGGCACCGGCCCCAGCTTTATCTGTGGCGGCTGGTAAACCGTGAAGCGCATGGCTGTGCCGGTGGCGCTTGAGTTGTGTGAGTAGAAACCCTGCTTGCCGCCAAACGAACGGTGTTCGCTAATGATTTCAAACATCATCAGTACAGCACCACGGAGCGAATCGACTCGCCTCGCTTCATCAGTTCGAAACCCTCGTTGATCCGCTCCAGCGGCAAGGTGTGGGTGATGAGATCATCGATATTGATCTTGCCTTCCATGTACCAGTCGACGATTTTCGGCACGTCGGTGCGGCCGCGTGCACCGCCGAAGGCCGAGCCTTCCCACTTGCGGCCGGTCACCAGCTGGAATGGCCGGGTGCTGATTTCGGCACCGGCTTCCGCCACGCCGATGATGATCGAGCGGCCCCAGCCCTTGTGGCAGCACTCCAGCGCCTGGCGCATGGTTTTGGTGTTGCCAATGCATTCAAAGCTGTAGTCGGCGCCGCCGTCGGTCAATTGCACGATGGCATCGACCACGTTTTCAACGTTTTTCGGATTGATGAAATGGGTCATGCCGAATTTGCGCGCCAGCGCTTCGCGCGCCGGATTCAGGTCCACGCCGATGATCTTGTCCGCGCCAACCATCTTTGCGCCCTGGATCACATTCAGGCCGATGCCGCCCAGACCGAATACCACCACGTTCGCACCCGCCTCGACCTTGGCCGTAAAAATCACCGCGCCAATGCCGGTCGTCACGCCGCAGCCGATATAGCAGACCTTGTCGAACGGCGCGTCCTCGCGAATTTTGGCGAGCGCGATTTCCGGCACCACGGTGTAATTGGAAAATGTCGAGGTCCCCATGTAGTGCAACACCGGCTTGCCGCCGATGGAAAACCGGCTGGTGGCATCGGGCATCAGCCCTTTGCCCTGGGTGGCACGGATCGACTGGCAGAGATTGGTCTTGCGCGACAGGCAGAATTTGCACTGCCGGCATTCTGGCGTATAGAGCGGTATGACGTGATCACCCTTTTGCAGCGTTGTCACACCTGGCCCCACATCGACCACAATGCCCGCACCTTCGTGGCCCAATATCGCCGGAAAGATGCCTTCCGGGTCCGCCCCCGACAGCGTGTAGTAATCGGTATGGCAAATGCCCGTGGCCTTGATTTCTACCAGCACCTCGCCTGCGGCGGGGCCTTCCAGGTCTACTGTCTCAA
>JANNGY010000377.1:0-3904 GCA_031404095.1 Betaproteobacteria bacterium
GGCTGCGGGTCAAAGTAGACGAGACCGAGCATGAAGGCCTTGACCGCGACAATATCGGTGGGCGCGACATAACGCATCGCCAATCCGCTCGCGCCGATGGCCAGCAACAGCAACAGCATCAGATGGTCCGAGGGCGTGGAAATGTAGCGCACGCGGTCAACCAGCACGCGCCGCGCGGCGAGGCCGAGCAAGCCCGCGATGAGCGCGAAACCCGCATACATGCCGATAGGCTGCAACAGCGCCACCCATCCCCAGACCGGTTCGGTCACATAGCGCAGATGTCGAAAAGTCACGAGCAGCAAGGCGACATGGAACATCCAGCCGAAAAGCCAGGTCCATTTGCTCGATTTGAACAGGCTCTCGAAAAGCACGACTTCACGCGCCATGCGCAAGGCGACGCCGCCACCGCCGACTGGCGCCGGCGTGGTCGGAATCTTCAGGGGGGCGGGCGTGCGCGCGTAGTCGGCAATCACCCAGGCGAGGCCGGCGGCGAAGATCAGTCCGGCGAGGTAGAACGCCGCCACATAGAGCAGTGTGACAAAAGTCATCTCGGCCCTGTCAGACGCTCATGGCGCGCTTGTTTAAACGCAACCCGTTGGCTTGGGAAGTCCGGCGACCTTGCATGCTTGCTTCGCCGGGCCGTAGGGGAACAGCTCATAGAGGTACTTGCTGGTGCCTTTGTCCGCGCCCAGTTGCTTGCCGATCGCCTTGGTAAGCACGCGTACCGCCGGGGCGATCTGATAGTCGTTGTAATACTGGCGAAGAAAGTTGACGACCTCCCAGTGCGCATCGGTCATCTCGAGATTCTCGGTCTTGGCGATGTGGGCGGCGGCTTCTTCGTCCCAGTCGGACAGGTTGACGAGATACCCCTCTTCATCGGTCTCGTAGGTCTTCCCGTTTATTTCAAATGCCATGGCAATCTCCTGGGGTGGTTCGTTTGAATTCCGGCTGTCTGGTTCAGAGCCAGCTTTGGTTGGTGGAATGATTCGCGACCAGATCGACGAAACCGGCATAGTCCACCAGCGTCACACCGTCGATCACGCGCTCCCTGATGCCGCGTGCCTCAAGGTCCGGGGCCAGCGCATAAATCTTGAGGGAGGCAGCGGCCCGCTGCAATTTTTCCGCGCCGGCGCCACGCGTGGCCGCGTAGACGCCGTCCTCGATCAGGATCAGCGCGTTGCCGGGCTGGGCCACGCGCAGGCAACTGTCGAGTGCGCTTTTTTCGTAGGGCGATTTGTTGACGATGTGGAGCATTCCGGTTCCTCAAAAACTCAATACAACATCCTGTTCGGCCATCAATTGACCCATTTCGGCGGACGACAGTACCTCCACCGGCACCAGCAGATCCGCTTCCGTGAGGCCACGTGCTTCCATCGACTCGCGTTCGACAAAGAGTTTCTCCACGTCGTAGCCGTCAAGCGCGCGGTAGGTCGGCGAAAAATTCTTCATCTCGATTGCCTTGGTGTTCTGGCCCTTGACAAGCTCGAACACGCCGTCGTCCATGAACACGACACTGACATCCTGGTCAAAGGTCGCGGTGATCAGCACGACCTCGAGACTTTCAAGCGCGTACACCGTTCCGTAGGGCGCCTTGCGGTTGAGGAACATGAACTTCTTGACCTTGCCGCCAGACTGCTGACCTTCTTCCATCGTCGTCATGTTCCGTAAGAATTGCCTGTTATTAAACGACCTACACGTCAAACTCTAGCACTGGCGCGCCTTTCCGGCCTTTTTCGTGCCAGGAGCCGCGCCCATCCTTGTGTTTCGCCGCTAATCGCCGAATACCACCAGCCGATCGGCTTTGATCCCCATATCCGCCAATTGGCCGAGTCCCGAGATGCGAAATCCCTTGGCCAGGTTTTCGTCCTTGATCCCGCGCCGAAGCGCGGCGGCAACGCAAACCACGAGGTCGATCTGATGCTCGTCGGCGAGATTGGACCAACGGTTGACGATGTTGCGATCATCCTGCGGCGGTTCGGTGAGGCGCGTGGAGTTGTTTACGCCATCGTGGTAGAAAAATACCCGCGAGATCTGGTGTCCCGCCGCCAGCGCCGCACGAGCGAACAGCCACGCGCTATCCGACGCCTGGTGGGTGTAGGGGCCTTCGTTGACCATCAATCCGATTTTCATAGACCTGTTCGTGCGTGGAGTGTTGCAGGGTGTCAGCGAGATCAGAAACGAATATGCGTTGACGCATTCAGGTTGGCACGCGAACCGCGCCAGTCGTCGATCAGGTACTTGGTGAACGGCAAGTCGCATTTTTCGAAGAATCGCGGCCAGCCGATACGCTCGATCCAGTCTGCCGTCCGTTCCCAGGGCCGCGCGTCGGCCTTATAGGTGTAGAGGATCCTTTTCACAATCTCCGACACTTCCGGCCAGCGCGGCGGGTTGTTGGGCAGGCCCGAGGCCACCATCTTCATGAATGTCGGTTTGCCGCGCGCGTTGGAGTTCTTGCCGCCGACCCAGATGGCGAGCTTGGTGTGCTCGGGGTCGTTGATTTGCATCGGCGGGCAGGGCGGATAACAGGCGCCGCAGCACATGCATTTCTTTTCGTCGATCTCGAGCGATGGCTTGCCATTGACCATGGCCGGGCGGATGGCGGCAACCGGGCAACGCGCCACCACGGCGGGGCGCTCGCAGGCATTGGCCACCAGCGCGTGGTTGATGACCGGCGGCTTGGTGTGCTGAACGATGACGGCGATGTCCGCCTGTCCGCCACAGTTGATTTCGCAACAGGAAGTGGAGAGGTGCACGCGGTTGGGCATGTCTTCCCGGATGAATTCCTCGTACAGGTCGTCCATCAGCGCCTTGACGGCGCCGGACGCGTCGGTGCCGGGAATATCGCAGTGCAGCCAGCCCTGCGTATGCGCGATCGACGACACCGAATTGCCTGTTCCGCCGACCGGAAAGCCGGCCGCCGTCAACGCGGCACACAGCGCGGCGACCCGGGATTCGTCCTGGACCATGAATTCCATGTTGCTGCGGATGGTAAAGCGCACATGGCCATCGGCGTACTTGTCGGCGATATCGCAGAGCGTGCGGATGGTGCCGACGTCCATCTGGCGCTGGGTGCCCGCGCGCACTGTCCAGATTTCATCGCCGGAATGCGCCACATGGTGCAGGACGCCGGGACGCGGGCGGTCGTGGTAGCGCCAGTTGCCGTAGTTCTTCAGCATCACCGGATGTAACCACTGCTTGTTGTCCGGTACGCCGCTTTCGATCGGTTGACGCATCGCCATGCTGTTCTCCTGATTGTATGCTTATCGCCGCGACTGCCAGAGCCTAATCGGCGGCTTTCTTGGCGTTGATTTTCGCGACTTCCTCATCCCAGCCATCCATGCGTACATAAGGGTTGGTGCGAGGCGCGGAAACCATGTTGGCATCGACTTCAAGGCCGATGCCCTCAAGGAAGTTGACCAAGCCGATGCGTTCGATCATTTCTCCCGTACGTTCGTGTTCGAGCGCATTTTCGGCGAAGAAATCGAGCACCTTGCGGCCGAGTTCAACCAGCGCCCCGTAGTCCTCGTCGGTTTTCAACGGCATGAATGGCACGACCATGGTGCCCATCAGGTCACCGATCTTCAGCGTACGCTTGCCGCCGATCAGCACGGTCGCGCCGGTGTCGGTGCCATGCGCGAGCGCGCCGGTCATCACGTTGATGCAGTGCATGCAGCGCACGCAATTGGAATTATCGATTTCCAGCGACTGCGAATCGTTGACCGCGACCGAGGAAATCTTCGCACCTTTGGAGACATCCTTGGTCTCCTTGAGCATGATGGCCTTGGTCGGGCAGCGGGCAACCACGTCGTTGACCAGTTCGTCTGAGGTCTCGATCGCCGTGCGCGCGATCGGTGCGGCGACACACAGGGGCCCGCCTTGGAAGGGGAGCGCGGCGCGGCCCGCG
>JANNGY010000378.1:0-7379 GCA_031404095.1 Betaproteobacteria bacterium
GGCAATTTCGGCGACTGTGACTCGGGCGGCGAAGGAGTTTTCGAATTGCGCGTCCACTTTGGGCCAGGCTATCGAGCTTATTTCACACGGCGCGCCGAGTGGTTTATTTGCTTCTCCTGGGCGGGGACAAGTCTTCGCAGACGCGTGACATCAAACGCGCCATCGAAATGGCGCAAGCATTGGATAAGGAGTGAGCCATGGCCAAAATTGCCCGCTTTGACGCAGCCGACTACCTCGATGATAAAGAAACTATCGCGGAGTACATTACCGCTGCCTTGGAAGATTCCAATCCAGATGTATTTCTAACCGCCGTGCGCGATGTGGCCCGCGCCCGTGGCATGGCACAACTCGCCAAAGATTCTGGCCTTGGGCGGGAGAGCTTATACAAGGCCCTTACACCCGGCGCCAAGCCACGCTACGACACGATGCTCAAATTGCTACATGCGCTTGGCGTAAAGCTTTCTGCATCTCCCACCCATTCGTGAGCTACATGCCGCCTCTCCGATGCCCAACTCGGCGGTCAACCGGAACTGCGCAAAATGCCGCGCAGGCCGGGCACCTTGATCGTTAGGCCACACGGCTCCAGCATTTACTTCTCTGACAAAATTCCATCCCTCCCATAAGGTGTTACAGAAATGAAGAATCAACTCGTACTCGCAATCGGACTGCTTGCTGTTACTCCTGCTGCCTTCGCACAGGCAGCCGATGCGACTGAAAAGGCCCTGGAGTCCAAGATCATCGCGTTGGATAAGCTGGGCTGGCAGGCCTGGAAGAACAATGACCCGAGCTGGTTTGAAAAGAACACGACGGAGGGGTTCATCTCGATAAGCTCCGATGGAACTAGTACCAAAGCTGAAGTAGTCAAGTCCACGGCTACTGACTGCAAGGTGGCGTCGTACTCGCTGGCCAATTTCAAGTTCTTCATGCTTGACAAGAATGCGGTTCTCTTGACCTACACAGCGACGCAGGACGCGGTTTGCGGAGGAAAGAAGGCACCTACAAATTTGCAGGTCGCAGTGAACTACGTAAATCGCGGCGGAAAATGGCTCGAAGCCATGTACATGCAGGCGCCTTGACCGGTGTGGCCTAACCTCTTGGTCGAGCTGACCCGCTACGGCATGGCACCTGGCCCGCGCGGCGCCTCTATTCATCCTCCGCCGCGCGGGCCATGCGCCACGCCTCCACGGGCAGCTCACCGCGAACGTTGAGGCTGTAGGAAAACCCCATTTGAAAAATCTACGAAAAACTGCGCGAAATTTGGCCCCTCAGAAACGCGTAGAGGTCGCTATCTCCTCGTCGGGAATGGTAAACGTACCCCTATATTTACCTCTCGCAATTCGGCGAGGGGTTTTTCTACAGCCTCGTTAGCCCGCATGCAGACTAAACCCTTTTCCGGCCAAGGGCCCGGCGCTCAAGCAAAGGATGGCTGCTCTGTCGAGTTGTATCGGCGGCTACCATATGCCGGCGAGATTGAGTTTCTCGCGCCGTATCTGAAACCGGGAATGTCCCTTCTCGAACTCGGATGCGGGACCGGGCGCCTGACAAGGCGGCTGCTTTCCTTTGGGTGCGCGGTGACGGCAGTGGACAACTCGGAAGAAATGCTTGCGCATGCACCTACAGCTGCGTGCCTCGTGTGCTCAGACATTGAACACCTGCGCCTCGCTCAGAAGTTCGATGTGGTCATTCTTCCGAGTGGTCTTATTAATCATGCCGATGGCGCAGTTCGCTCCGCATTTCTTGCCACGGCGGCTGCACACCTGAAGCCTTCTGGGCGCTTCATCTTGCAGAGGCAAGATCCTGCTTGGCTTGAGACAGCCGTAGTTGGCCCAGCTGGCGAATTGCATGGCTTGGCAATTCGGATTGAGTCCGTCGTCCGCGTCAATGGAGCAATCGAGATGACACTCAAGTACACAGAGGGCGACCAAACGTGGATGCACTCCTTTACGCTCAGTTCCGTCGACGAGTCGATGTTGCAATTGCAACTCCGCGCGGCAGGCTTCGGTCAAGTCATTTGGCTCGATGTCGGGCGTCGTTGGGCCAGTGCTTCACTCCAAAATGCAGGCTAACATTGCGTTCAAGTTCGTTCGCTTCGCTCACTGGGACGCGCCAACAGCGGCGCGCCCTTTAACTTGGTCGTTAGGTTCCTGGAAACGCCGAGCGGAGGCTAAGGTGCTGAACAAACGGGTCGAAATCTTTGTCGCTGTAAAGCAGTTTGAATCCGCTCTCTATACAGCGAGTAGCAATCACCGTGTCATTCGTCTTGCGCACAGTAACCCCCATCGCCCGCAGAGTTCGGAAGTTCTTAGCCGTTTGAATAGCAATGTCCTTGCCGCACAAGTCAATCACGAGCAAGGATGTGAGCAGCTTCCTTGCTTGATTGAAATCACGGTCACGGCCAAAGCCCTGAAGTACTTCAGCAAGAATAAGATCTCCGGTCACCACCGGTTCGTTTCCCAGCAGCGAATCGAGCATTTCGGACTGAGGTGTCGGCACGCCACGAAAGTAGTCGATCCATACGCTGGAATCAACCAGAATCACTTGTCCTTCCTCATCGCATCAAGGTCGCCTTGCCAATTCAACTTCCCGCGAAAGCGCCGAATCTCTTCTTGCTTGCACAAGCGCAACAGAGTACGAAGTCCCTGTTCCACCGCTTCGCGTTTTGTCTTTAATCCGGTCACCCTGAGCGTGTCCTTCATCAACTTATCGTCAATCACTATATTGGTTCGCATTGTGTGTATCCTATCAACCATGTATACACATTATGTTTCCACATCACGCCCTGTGCAACCATCGGAACCTAACACTGCGGTCAACCGGACGCGCCAAAAGCGCGGCGCCCTTTAGCTAGGTCGTTAGGCGTCGCAGTCAACGATTACGGTGCGTCAACTGCCATGAAGACCCAGTACTACACCGCCACAAGCCTTGACGGCTTCATCGCCACGGAAGACGACTCCCTGGATTGGCTCTTCCCGCTCGGAGATATCAATGACACGAGCTATCCCGACTTTATCATCCAAATCGGAGCGCTCGCCATGGGCTCGGCGACTTACCTGTGGATGGTTCGCCACGCGCAGAGGGTCTCTGAACAAACTGGGGCAGCATGGCCGTACACGCAGCCGACCTGGGTGTTCTCACGCCGCGAGCTCCCCGCCATCGCGGGAGCAGATGTGCGTTTCGTGCATGGTGATGTCCGTCCCGTTCATGCACAGATGGTTCGCGCTGCTGGGTCCAAGAACGTCTGGGTGGTTGGCGGCGGAGATCTCGCTGGCCAGTTCTTCGACGCCGGGCTCCTTGACGAAGCCATTGTTCAGGTTGCCTCTGTCACGCTGGGCAAGGGAAAGCAACTCTTCCCGCGAAGAGTCACAAGTCCGCCTTGGAAGCTCATTTCTGTTCGCCAAGTAGGATCTGGCTTCGCTGAGCTGCACTACGAACTGCCCGTCAGGGCCGCTACGCTCGCTCAAGCGGAGCGCCAACGCCAGGCAACGTCAAACCACATGGAGCCTTCCCAAACTGTTGCACTTCGGTCCCTGCTGGAGACCCAGCAGGTCGCCGCGCTCGCCACACTGCACAATGGCGAACCAGCGGTATCCATGGTTCCCTATGCCTTGCTGCCCAAGGGGCAAGGCTTCGTCATTCACGTCAGCCGGTTGGCGACACACACGGCAGACATGCTGTCGAATCCAGCGGTCGGGCTACTGGTAACCGCGCCGCCCTCGGCTACGGTGCCCCCTCAGGCACTTCAACGCGCCAGCATTCAAGGCAAAGCCCAGCAGTTGGCAAAGGAATTGCCTGGGTATTCGCAGGCGCGCGCCCTCTACCTGTCGCGGTTCCCGGAGAGCGAAGAAATGTTCTCGTTCACTGACTTCTCGCTCTTCGTTATTGCGGTCCGTTCAGCTCGCTTCGTCGGTGGTTTCGCTCAGGCCAGTTCGGTCTCGGCCGAGAAATTTGCCGACATCATGGGTGCGGCCCCGTGAGACCGCGGCCCTGTCGCGCGCGTTGAATACGTGACAACACGCGGCGCATGCGACGATGCGGCCGCTTCGGCTATCCGTCCCGCGCAAATTCTGCCCGCACCGCCAGGTCTTCCTCGCCGTCCGGCGAAATGTTGAACATGGTGATGTCCAGCGAATTTGCGTCCTGAATCGCCAATGCGATGCGCCAGCCCCAATCGGGACCGGGTGGCGCTTCGTAACTGCCGCGCACATTGAAAACACTTCCGCCATCGATGCTGCCGGCACATTGCAGGAGCTTGCGGCTCATGTGCCAGGAATCGCCCCACGCCGCCGTGGCGACGTTTTGCGTGTCATCGTAGCCCAGCAGCAGCACGCCTTTGTGCGCATCGGCCTCGTACTTCCAGGTGTAATCGAGCAGCATGAATGACCCGCGCGCGGCCATTGCGATGGTCATGCGCGAGGGCGAACTCTTTTCCGGGCCGGTCGCGCCGCTCAGGTAAACACGCTTGGTGCCTTTCCACTCCCCCGAAAGGCCGGCGAACTGCGCGGGAAATGACATGTAAGCCTCCGTTAATTGTTTGGCGGGTCAGCCGAAAACAGTCTTCAGTGTTTGCTTGCGATCGTACTTGCCGTTGGGGGTGCGCGGAAACTCTTCCGTGGTGATTTTGAACCGCGTCGGCACCATGTAACCCGGCAGGCGTTTTTGCAATGCCTGCCGCAAGGCATCGAGATCAAAGCCTTCATCGAGGCTCACCAGTGCACCCAGTTCTCTCTCCGATTCGACCGCGCTGTTGTTGAACACGACCACGCCCTCGTGCACGCCGTCGATGCCGACCAGCGAGGCTTCGATTTCGCCCAGCTCGATGCGGTAACCCAGAAACTTGATCTGGTCGTCGGCGCGGCCGAGGAACAGGTAATCGGCATTGGCATCGATGCGCACCAGGTCGCCGGTGCAATAAAGCGGATCGTGAAAGTACCGGTTCAGCGGATTCTGGATGAAGGCTTTTTGCGTGCGCTCGGCGTCGCCCAGGTAACCATACGCGACCGCGGTGCCGCGCACCAGCAATTCGCCCTCGGCGCCGATCGCCTGGCTGAGTTCGCCGGCGGGGGTGCGCACGAACAGTTCCATGTTGGTCCGTGCCTTGCCGATCGGAATCGAAAGCATTTCCTTGCCCGGCTTCTCATGCAGGATGTGATAGCTGCAATCGACGGTGATTTCGGTCGGGCCGTACATGTTGGTGAACTGCACATGCGGGTACTTGTCCATCCATTCCGCAAGGATGTCGCGCGGCAGCACTTCGCCGGCGGCGATGACGTGGCGCAGCCGGGGAAAGCTGTCGGGCTTCAGGCGGCGCGAGCGCAGCAGCAGCGTCAGTACCGACGGCACGCAGAAGAACAGCGTGATTTTCCGGTCGGACAGCCAGTTCACCAGCCGCGGCAAGACCACGTTCAGCTCCTCGTGCACCAGGTGCAGCGTGGCGCCCGTCTTGAAGGCGCAATAGAGATCAAAGGTGGAATTGTCGAAGTACAGCGGAGCGTGATTGGAGACGACATCGGCGTCGGTCAACTCATAGACTTCCACACACCATTCGATGTAGTCGATGATCGCCTTGTGCGGGATCATCACACCCTTGGGGATACCGGTCGAACCGGAGGTGAACAGCACGTAGGCGATGTCGATGGACAGGTTCTGTGAGCGCACCGGCGCCGTGTCGACCGGCTTGAAGCGGCCGATGTTCAGCAGCACCGGCCGCCCCGCCGCGGGGATCAGTTCCTCGAACAGGGCCTCGCTTTCGTCATCCACGATCACCACTCGCGCCTCGGTCGCCTTAAGTATCGATTGCATGCGCTGGCCCGGCGACTTGAAATCGATCGGCACGTACGCGCAATCGGCTTTCAGGATGCTGAGCACGGACAGGATCGAGCGCACGCTCTTTTCCATGAAGAAAGGCACAAACTGGCCGCGCGCGACCCCGGCCGCCTGCAGTGCGCGGGCGAATGCATTGCTGAATTCGTCCGCCTCGCGGAAACTGAACGAATCGTCTGCGCAGCAGATCGCCGCCTTGTCCGGAAACCGCGCGGCCGATTCACTGAAATATTGCTGTACCAGCGTGATCATGCTTTTCCCCAAGACTGCCGTGAGTGACGTTACTTTATCGAACCGCTCCCTTGCCTGCAATCGGCAGCCGGACGAAACCGCGAATTCTATTTTTGCGCGGGGAAATACCACACCCGCCGGATCAGTCCGTCACGCACTTCGTAGACGCCGATCGCGGCCTGGCTGGCGGCCTCGCCCTTCTTGTTTGTCCACGACGCCCGCTCGCGGATGCTGACGAAATCTCCATTCACGGTCAGCACTTCGGCACTGCTGCGTGCCGAGGGCAACGACTTGAAATAGGCCTGCATGCCCTTGCGCAGGGCGTCGCGGCCGCGTGTCTCCGGCAGCAGTTTGTCGCCGTCGACGTTGTACCAGATGAAATCCTCAGCCACCGTCGCCGCCAGCGCCTCGACGTCCTGGCGATTGAAGGCGTCAAGATTGGCGCGAACCACGGCTTCCGGCCCGGGCGGCGTGGCGGTCGTTGCGAACGCGATTTCGGCCGCGAAAAGAGACGCCGCGAGTATCCCGGAAATCAATGCTCGATGTATCCGCATCTTGCGCTCCATTCAGATTGTTGCTGCCGGCAGTGGATCCCATTCCGCGGCCAGCAATCCGTACACGGCGCTGTCGGAGACTTCACCATCGACAATCCATCGCTCGCGCAGCAGCCCTTCGCGGCGGAATCCCAGGCGCGCAAGCGACCGCGCCGATGCCTCGTTGCGCGGATCGATGTCGGCTTCGAGGCGATGAAGCCGCAGCAACTGGAATGCGTGGCCGATCCAGGCGACAAGCGCCTCGTGCATGTAACCCTCGCCCCAGAAGGGCCGGCCGAGCGCATAGCCCACCTCGGCGCGGCGGTTTTGCTCGTGGATCTGGTGCAGCGTGCAGGTGCCGATCAGTTGCCGGTCGAGTTTGCGTTCGAGGCCAAACTGAAACCGGTCACCCTTGCGATAGTGGTCGAGAATCTCGCCGAGCTTCGATTCGGCTTCCGCGAGTTCGGTAAACGGCGGCGAACTCCAGTAGCGCATGACCTCGGCATCGGAAAATATCCCGAACAGCGCCGGCGCATCTGTCTCATTGAGACGGCGAATCCGCAGGCGGCGGGTGGCAAGCTCCGCCGGCATCTGCTGCGCAATCATGTCGGCGTGGGTGAACTGGAGTCGACCGCGTCCGCCTCCACCGTCCCGCTGCGCATGCGGCCACGGCTGCTCGGCGCGATCACGGTCGGTGTGGCGGTGGGTGTCGTGCTGCCCGAAGCCGCGCACGGCGTCACGCGGTGGTTGCTGGGCTGGAACACGACGGTCTGGCTTTACCTCGCGCTGGTCTGG